>JANOMH010000063.1:0-2955 GCA_031420215.1 Rhodobacterales bacterium
CGCGGCCAAAAGGGCTATAACGGCGTGGCGATCATTTCCAAGCTGCCGCTGTCGGATGCAGGGTCCGAGGATTTCGCCGCCCTCGGCCATGCCCGTCATGTTGCGGCCACCCTGCCAAACGGGGTCACGATCCACAATTGCTATGTCCCGGCCGGGGGTGATGAACCCGACCGCCAGATCAACGTGAAGTTCGGCCAAAAGCTGGATTTCCTGACCCAGATGCGGGACCATTTTCATGCCAGCCGCCCGGAGCGGTCGATTCTGGTGGGCGACCTCAACATCGCCCCGCGCGAGGATGATGTCTGGTCCCACAAGGCCCTGCTCAAGATCGTGTCGCATACACCCATCGAGGTCGAACATCTGGCCCAAACCATGGACGCGGGCAAATGGGTCGATGTCACCCGCGCCGATATCCCGACCGGGCTGCTCTACAGTTGGTGGTCCTATCGCGCTGCCGATTGGGATACCGCCGACAAGGGCCGCAGGCTCGACCACATCTGGGCCACCCCTGACATCGCCAGCGCCGCCCATGGCAGCCGGATTTTGCGCGGAGTCCGGGGCTGGGAGCAGCCGAGCGACCATGCGCCGGTGTTTGCGACCTTTGATATTTGAAGTGAAAGCGGTTGAAATTCTTTTGCTGGATCGCCATGTGCTGTGCTATGGTGCGGCATATGGCGGAGAAAACAGAATGGTAAAAAGTGCAAAGGAAGTCGGCGCTGCATCCCAGCAAACGATTCGGTCAACCGCTAAAGGTCATTGGGGCAAAGCCAAGCATACGGCGAATGCTAAGACGTTGGCGGGCTCTGCGCTGACCCAGAGCCCAATGACTCACTTCAAGGTTAAAGATAGTTTCAATGTTGGAGGTTTCAGTGTTGGAATGGCAACGCGAACGGGCCAGCAGGTTTCTTTTGATATTGACCCGTTGGCCTCAAACAGCAGTTTAAGTGGCCGAGCAGCCAAGGAACTTGCGGAGGGGAGGCTGACGCGAGACGATATTCGGATGGTCATACCAGATCGCACGTTGGAACGTCGCATCCGCGACGATCAGACGCTTACACTCGATGAAGCGGATGGAATCGTTAGGCTTCTTCGCATCGTCGAAGCTGCACGGCGCGTATTTGAAAGCAATGATCTTGCGGACCAGTTCCTCAGGTCGCCAAACCCTGCCCTAGGGGGCCACGTGCCCATTCAGCTTGCCCGATCAGACCTCGGCGGGCGCGAGGTTGAGGCGGTGTTGGGCCGTCTGGAACATGGTGTTTTCGGCTAGATGTTGGTCTGGCGATTGACCAAAGCAGTCCATGCGCCGGGTCTGGATGGCGAAGGGGCGCGACTGTGGGGCGGTCGCTGGAACAGCCCGGGGTTGCCTGCCGTTTATTGCGCGGCATCGCCTTCTCTGGCCGTCCTAGAAAGCTTTGTTCATGTCCCGCCAGCCATGCGAGTTGCTGGGGGTTTGCCACCTCTATCTTTAGTCAATTTAGAGGTTCCAGACCATTTGTCCGCCGAGACCTCTCCTCCGGGTCTGACAGACGGTTACGCTCAAAAGGACTTTGGCGATGAATGGCTGAAATCTGGGCGGAGTTGTTTCCTAAGTGCCCGGTCCGCCGTGATACCACAAGAGCGGAACGTAATTCTGAACCCGCGCCACCCGGACATGGCTCAGGTCAAAGTCATATCAATCGATCCATTCCAATACGACAGCAGGTTGTTGACCCCCTAATACGTCGCCCGCCCGCCCGACAGATCGAACACCGCCGCCGTGGTGAATGAATTCTCGGCGGTGCAAAGCCAGGTGATCATGCTGGCGGCTTCCTCGACCTCCAGAAACCTGGCACGTGGGATGCGGGACAGCATGTAGTGGATGAATTCGGGGGTCAGCGTGTCCAGGATCCGGGTTTTGGCGGTGGCTGGGGTCACGCAGTTGACCGCGATATTCTGGCCAGCATGTTCCTTGCCCAGTGATTTGGTCAGCGCGATGACCCCGCCTTTGGAGGCGGAATAGGCGCCCGCATTCGGGTTGCCCTCTTTGCCCGCGATAGAAGCCACATTGACGATCCGACCGTAATTCTGCGCCATCATCTGCGGCAGAACCGCCCGGCAGGAATTGAAAATCCCGGTCAGGTTGATGTCCAGTACCCGTTGCCATTCGGCCGGGTCGTAATCCACCACCTTGGCGTTATTGCCACCGATCCCGGCGCTGGCCACCAGAATGCCAATCGGCCCCTGTGACGCCTGCACCGCGTTGGCCGCAGCGACCAGCCCGGGGCCATCAGTGACATCGACGCCGTAAGCACAAGTGCCGCCGCCCAACACCTCGGCGGCGGCTTGGGCCAGCGGCAGATCCCGGTCCCATAGCGCCAGTATCGCACCCGAAGCCCGCATCCGCTGTGCCACTGCAAAGCCAATCCCCTGCGCCCCGCCGGTGATGACGGCAACTTTTCCAGCCAGATCATATTGATTCAATTCAGTAACCTTTCATGTCGGTGCCTGGCGTGTCCAGATATTGTCGTGATTGTTGACGGATGACCCGGTTAAACGTAGGGTTGCAGCATTATTGTACGGTCCATTCAATTTGAGGTCATCGCATCATGCAGACCACACTTTGCGTTCCATTGGAAGTTAAGCCCGAAAGCTGCAGCAGGCTATCCGCCCTGATAGATGAACTGCGGCTTCAGGAAGATAGCGGTAAATTCGCCTATGACGTGAATTTTGGCCGGGTGATCCGCGATATCCCGACGCTGCATTTCATGTCAGTCAGCGTGTTCATGTCGGCCGACTATGACCCGTTATTCGTATTCGAGGCCAATATGGACGGTCCGCCCGGTGTGTTCTGGGGCCAGATCGAGGCAGCCTTTGGCGAAAAAATCCGCGAGATGCTGCGCTGTTGCAAGCAGCCGCTGGACGGCGATGCCAGGCTGTATCTGGCGGTCACCGCGCCGGGTTCCGTAGCCCCGGTTG
>JANOMH010000064.1:0-3322 GCA_031420215.1 Rhodobacterales bacterium
CTGCGCCACGGGGCATCGACACGCAGATCGGCATGGGAAAATGCCAAGGGCAACCCGGCTGTCGTCAAGCCTTCGCCAATCGCGCCGCGCATCCGGAACTCCAGCGGGCTGGTCCGGCTGGGCGGCGGCAGGGGCGGGTCTTCGCTATACAGGTCCGGGTCCAGAAAGCGCGACAACAGCGCATCTTCTTCATCGGTCACATCACCCAGGACGCGCGCCGTGTTCAGGGTCAGGGCGGCGGCAGCCCAGTCGTCATTCCGGGCCGTGCAAAAAATCCGGGCGGGGTAGGTGGTCACAATGGTGGGTCTCTGACGCAACAGGGCGCAGGCCGTATCTTCCGACCCGGTCAGCAGCGTCACATCAAACCAGCGGCGGAACAGTTCGGGCGTGTCGGGGCCGGCTTCTTCAAGCAGGGCCTGAGCAGGCTCTAATGCACCAAGGTCAAGCAATTTGTCGACACGGGCCAGAAACATCGCGCCATCAGGTCCGGCGCCAAGCGGCGGGTCAGCTTCGGCCAACATCAGCGTGACCATGAGTTCCTGTATGGCGGGGAGGGTTTCAATCCGCTCGGCGGCAATCAGCGTGGTCAGGGTCTGGGTGTCGCTGGCCGACCACAGGCTGCGCGGCAGACCGGTGACTGCCGGGGCCAACAGCCCGGCACTGTCGGGCGAGGGCGCATCCAGCGGGGTCATGGTGATTTGCGGCGTCTCGGCGGTTTCGGCAACCGGGGGTTCGTCAAATACCCGCGGCACCGTGGCCGAAGCGGGCAACTCCACGCTTTGCGACAGCCAGTCGATGGCCGAAAGTGGTTGCGTGTCTTTGTCCTGCGCTTGCACGGACCCCACGGACAGCACCGCCCCCAGGGTCAAGGCCGAACCCACCAAAAGCGCCGCGCGCCAAATATACATAGTCACTCCACTTGAAGCGTAACCGGAACAGTTACCTCTTGGCTTGGGGCTGCAAAATCAGCAGGAAAGAATATCGGCCCCACATAGGCATAGCCTACAAAAGCTATGCCTGCCAACACTGCAAGAAACAGCAATAGTTTGATGATCCGCCACATGGGTTTGCCTTTTGGCTGTTGTTCTGCCCGATGGACGGCCTGACCTGCCGCCTCTTGCCGTAGTTTATATATGGTCTTTGTCGCAAGATCACGCCATTCAGGCTGAATATTTGGGAATAAGCGGCGGGCGGCTGATCCTGACCGGGTCAACCCCGCAAAACAAGACGGATGACGGACCACATCTATGGACGGGCGGGCGAAGGGAAAGCACAAGACGGCAAGGCCGCAGAGCGCTGCCTATGATCCCGGACCGTTCCATCTGCACCGGTCTGTTGTGCTGGTGGGCATGATGGGGTCGGGCAAGACCGCTGTGGGCAAGGCACTGGCGCTTCGGCTGGCAGTGCCGTTCCTTGATTCGGATGCCGAGATTGAACGCGCCGCACAGGCCACGATCCCCGAGATTTTCGCCCGCGACGGCGAGCCGTTCTTTCGCGACCGCGAGGCCGAGGTCATTGGCCGGTTGCTCAATGGCCCGCCAGCGGTGATTTCGACCGGGGGTGGGGCGTTTATGGCAGAGCGCAACCGGACGGCCATTGCCGGACATGGCGTCTCGCTCTGGCTTGATGCGACATTGGATGTGCTCTGGGACCGGGTCCGTCACAAGGAAAACCGCCCACTGCTGCGCACCGCCAACCCGCGCGAAACGCTGGCCGCGCTGTTCGCGGCACGGGTTCCGGTCTATCGGCTGGCCCAATTGCGGGTGATCGTAGAGCCCGGCTTTACAATTGACGATACCACGGCGCGGGCCATCGCAGTGCTGCGTACCGCCCCTGATGTGCTGGAGCCACCGGAATGACCGATCCATTGCAACAAACCGTGCCGGTGGCCTTGCCCGGACGGGAATATGACATTCACATTGGTCCGGGACTGCTGAACCGGGCGGGCCCGCTGCTGACCCCATTGTTGCGCCGCAAACGCGTGGCGATTGTCACCGACGAAAATGTTGCGCAGGCCCATCTGAAGCGACTTGAGGCCGGATTGGCCAGCGCCGGGATCACAGCGGTAACTTTGATCCTGCCCCCCGGTGAGGCGACCAAAGGCTGGGTGCAGTTGGAACGGGTGGTCGAATGGCTGTTGACCGAAAAGATCGAGCGGGGCGATCTGGTGATTGCCTTTGGCGGCGGCGTGATTGGTGACCTGACCGGGTTTGCCGCTGCCGTGGTCCGGCGGGGGGTGCGGTTCGCGCAAATCCCCACGACACTGCTGGCGCAGGTTGACAGCTCGGTCGGCGGCAAGACCGGGATCAATACCCGGCATGGCAAAAATCTGGTGGGCGCGTTTTATCAGCCGGTCATGGTGCTGGCCGATACCGATCTGCTGGCCACGCTGCCGCAACGTGATCTTCTGGCGGGCTATGGCGAAGTGGTGAAATACGGGCTGCTCGGGGATCCGGGGTTCTTTGACTGGCTGGAAAGCCATGGCCCGGCGCTGGCGGCTGGTGATCAGGCGGCACAGGTCTATGCGGTCACAAGGTCTTGCCAGATGAAGGCCGAGATTGTGCTGCGCGACGAGACCGAACAAGGCGACCGGGCCTTGCTGAACCTCGGGCACACGTTTTGTCACGCGCTTGAGGCCGCGACCGGTTATTCCGACCGGCTGTTGCATGGCGAGGGGGTGGCCATCGGCTGCGCCCTTGCCTTTGAACTATCTGCCCGGCTGGGCCTGTGTGCGCAAGAGGACCCCAGCCGGGTGCGGGCGCATCTTAAAACCATGGGGATGAAGACCGATATGGCCGATATTGCGGGCGATATACCGGGGGCAGGGGCCTTGCTGGAACTGATGGGGCAGGACAAAAAGGTCGTCGATGGCAAGCTGCGGTTCATTCTGGCGCGCGGGATCGGCCGGGCCTTTGTGACCGCCGATGTGCCCCGAGAGGCTGTGCTGGCGTTGCTCGGGGATGCTTTGGCAGGGCGGTAAAGCTGCCCGTCTGTCGTCTTTGTCGCCCAAGTACTCCCGCCGGAGGCACCAGCCTCCGGCAAAGGAGATAGCGTCTTAGAACGGAATCTCATCGTCCATATCGCCGCCCCGGCCACCGCCGCCGCCGCCACTACTGGACCCTGACGACGGGCCGGAATCGTAGCCACCTGAATCGCGTCCACTCGATTGATCCGCCATATAACCGCCGCCCCCACCACCGGACCCGCCCTCGCGCCCATCCAGCAGGGTCAGTTCACCCCGGAACGGGCGCAGCACGACTTCGGTAGTGAATTTCTCGACCCCGGCCTGATCCTGCCATTTGCGGGTTTCAAGCTGGCCCTC
>JANOMH010000065.1:0-3001 GCA_031420215.1 Rhodobacterales bacterium
GGCTCATAACCTGAAGGTCACAGGTTCAAATCCTGTTCCCGCAACCAAAATCCTTTGTAAGTTCAAATGCTTAGAACCTGACCTAAACGGTCGGGTTTTGCTATTTGAAATCCTTGTCAACACCTGGTCAACGTTTTGCGAGGCCCCCCTGAAAAGGCTGTGGAACCTCACTTTGCGGTCGCCAACACGGCAGTTTAGCTGTCATTGCATTTGTGGTCGATGATGACGAAGGCGAAGTGCTGATTCACGCTATCACCTATGGCGGTGCGGATTGGGTCGGACGGACCAGCGCGCGCAGCCGATAGCGCGGCAGAAGCCACTATTTCTTCGAAGGGGCCATCTGACCAGCTTTGTTTTTTTCGATCTCGAGACCACGGCGACAACCTGACACCCGCAGAAGCGCGCTGAGCGCTTCTGCTAAATTTTGATACCAAACCCGGCGACCCTGCCCGAACTGAAAGTGATGATTTCAAACCGCAGGGCGCTTTTTTGAATGACGCACGATCTAGGGGCAGGTCAGGACGACGTAAGGTGATGTGCGACGAGCGGCACAGCCGGTCGCTCATGGCGCTGTCGTTGAAATTTTGTTAGAGTCGATCCGAACAATAACGCTATTTCCATCCGTGAAGAACGGATCGCCCGCCAGGTTCTGGCCAAGAACCGGCGCAACAAGCTGAATGCGTTGCTCCGACTTAACCCAACCTGTGCGCCGTAAGTCCGTAATGAGAAAATCCCGCTCGGCGTCGATATTGGGATCAATGCGATGGGTCAGCCCCCATTTCAGCCCGTCGTCAAAGCTCGCCGTGCCGACGAAGATCAGAAGCCCGTCGGTGGTGCGGAAACGCGTTTGCCAGAACCGTGTATGGTGTCGCTGCCGAAGACTCTTGTCTGTGGTCTCAGACTGAAACCCGAAGTTATGCGGTTGCCCATTCCAGAACGCAGGCGTGAAAGGTGCTGTTTCATACTCCTTGTTGAACCAGATCGCGAAGGCGGCGCGCGACATCGTGTCAAAACTCGGTCTATCGGCCAAGTGCCAGCCTGCTTTGGCGAACACATCAAGGAAGGTAGTCTCGTCCTGTGCAAGAACGATGAGGCTGGTCGGCTCCTGAAGCATGCCCAGGATGTTTTCGGAACTGGTTGGCATCCGGCCCGTCGCAAAAGCCGTTTCGAGAGGCACGTCCAACTGAATCACGGCAGGAACTGGCTGCACATTGCGGGTTTGTTGATAGTCTTGAATCACGAACCACACGCCGATGGCCGCGGCGGCGACAACAATATTAAGGGTAACCCGTTGCCAAAGCTGGAACGAGACATGATCGACGCTCTTGCTTCTGGCGAGCAGCAATTCGGCCAACCAGATCCCGACAAGCGCCCAAAGCGCGCCGACGAGATACCCGTTCAACACATCACTCAGAAAGTGTTCGACCAGGTAAAGGCGGCTCAATCCGATCAGGAAAACAAGGGATGCGCCCGCGAGGAGGGGAACCAGCATAGGGCCGATCCGTTCACGGATCATGACATAGGTCAGGAACCCATAGAACGCGACGCTGACAGCGCTGTGACCGCTGGGGAACGAATAGCTGCTTTCGCCGTAGACGGCCAATTCTGGTCTGGGCCGGGCAAATATGTTCTTGAGAAAGGTCACCGAAAGTTGGTTGCCAATCAGGACAATCCAAAGTCCCGGCAGATAGTAAATCCGGTGGCGAAGCCACATGAGGATGGAGACAGCGATCGCCAGGATAGCAATGACCATCCAATAGCCGAATGCAGTCACGACCGTAAAAAAGCGGACGAGCGAGGGATCCCGGAATGCAGACAACAAATTGGCGACCCGGACATCCACCTGAACAATCTGCGCTTGGGTAACAAAATCCAGCGTTGAACCGGCATAGAGCAGCAGGAAATATCCAAAGGCCGTTACCAGAATGGTGGCGGGTAAACCCGTAAATGTTTCCCGCGACAACCGATCTCCCAGAAACCGGAAAAGTGCAGGGTGACGTTCGACAAGGCTTCGAACATCCGGATTGTCCCTGATGGCCTGCGCGACAGACCGCAGGACCGAAACGAGAAAAGGCAGGGCTTTGCGCAGTTTGACCGCAAAGAACCACAGTGCCGCCAGAGCCAGCAGAACCGCGAAGGCAAACAGCCCGGCCCGTGTTGCGGTGGCACCGACCAGATCGAGGGCCGTTCCAAAAAAGTAGCCGACGCTCAGCAGAGCGAGGGTGTAGGCAAGTCCGCCTATGACATTCCATAGGAAAAAGCGTTTGCGGGACATGCCTGACAGACCGGCGACAACCGGAACAATCGGCCGCAAAGGGCCGAAAAAATGGCCAATGATGATACTGGGCGCACCGTATTTGACGAAGAAGCGCTTTCCGCGATCAAGGTTTGCAGTTGAGAAGATCCGTCTGCCTTCCTGAAAAAGGTGTCCTCCTCTGGCTCCAATCCTGAAACTGGCCTCGGCCCCCACAATCGTCCCTATTGCCACGAACCAGACCATGTCGCCGAAGTCATAGAGGCCCTGGGCTGCGAGCACACCGCCAAGGATGACAACAATCGTGCCGGGCGCGAAGACGCTGGTTAAAATCAGCGCCTCACCAAAAGCGAGTAAGCCGATCACCCAGTAGCCCCAAAGTCCCAACGACTGGAGCGAGGGGAGCAGTTCATTCATCGCTGTCTGCATCTTTTTTCCGGAGACCCATTAAATATCAGTGCTTTGCAAGTCAGTTTTGTCAAAAAATGCCGGTGATGATCCGATCAAGCCGTGTGCCTCGAATATAGAGAGACTGAACAATCGCTGCGGCAAAGGCCCCTGTCAAAGCACCTCCAAGGACATCGCTGGCATAGTGAGTGCCAATGTAGACGCGGGAGAAGGCTACGACCAGCGCGGCCATGCCAAACCAAAGCGCCCGCCGCGGCATGCTGTTGACGGCAAAGGTCATTGCGATGGCGAAGGCTGCCGTTGAATGATCGGATGGAAACGAAGGGTCAAGGCTTGGCG
>JANOMH010000066.1:0-9292 GCA_031420215.1 Rhodobacterales bacterium
CGCTGGTTGTCGAAGGCGGGCAATTCGCATGGATCGGACCTTTGGTCGATCTGCCAACAGCCTATGCCGAATGCCAACGGTATAATCTGGACGGCAGGCTTGTCACCCCCGCGCTGATCGACTGCCATACCCACATCATCCACGGCGGCAACCGCGCAGTCGAGTTCGAGATGCGCCTGAACGGGGCCAGCTATGAACAAATCGCCCGTGCCGGGGGCGGGATCATGTCGACCGTCACCGCGACCCGTAAGGCGAGCGAAGCCGATCTGGTTACTGCCGCATTGCCCTATGTCGATGCCGCCATTGCCGAAGGTGTGGCGGTGGTTGAGGTCAAATCTGGCTATGGGCTGGACCGGGAGACAGAGCTGCGGATGCTCCGCGCCGCCCGCCGGATTGCCACGCTGCGGCCGATCACGGTGCGCACCAGTTTCCTTGGCGCCCATGCCGTGCCCGCCGAATACCGAAACCGCGCCGATGCTTATGTTGACGAGATTTGTATCCCGACCCTGCGCGCCGCCCATGCCGAAGGGCTGGTTGATGCGGTGGATGGGTTCTGCGAAGGGATCGGTTTTAGCCCGGCCCAGATAGAGCGCGTGTTTCGTGTGGCGGCCGCCCTGGGGCTGCAAGTAAAGCTGCACGCCGAACAATTGTCAAATCTGGGCGGTGCCGTCTTGGCCGCCCGGCACAACGCCTTGTCCGCCGATCATCTGGAATATCTGGACGAAGCCGGGGTTGTGGCGCTGTCTGCGGCAGGCACGGTCGCGGTAATTCTGCCGGGCGCATTCTACACCCTGCGCGAAACCCAATTGCCGCCCATCGACCTGCTACGCCAGCATGGGGTTCCGATGGCCGTGGCCACCGATATGAACCCCGGATCGTCACCGATGCCTTCGCTTTTGCTGGCGATGAACATGGTCTGCACACTGTTTCGGTTGTCACCTGCCGAGGCTTTGGCCGGGGTCACGCTGCATGCGGCCAAGGCGCTGGGCATGGCCAACCGGGGCGTGCTGAGCGTCGGGAAAGTCGCTGATCTGGCGATCTGGAACTGCACCCACCCCGCCGAACTGGCCTATCGGATCGGGTTTAACCCGCTGCATCAACGCATCATCGGAGGCGTCGTTTGACAACACTAACCCTGATCCCCGGCCAAACCACTTTGGCGCAATTGGCAGAGGTCTATCGGCATGATTTGCCGGTCACTTTGGACCGGTCTTGCAAGTCCGCGGTGCAGGCGGCAGCAGCTGTCATTGACGCCGCCGTGGCAGGCGATGCCCCGGTCTATGGCGTCAATACTGGCTTTGGAAAGCTGGCCAGCCTGCGGATCGCGCCGGGTGAAACAGCCATATTGCAGCGCAATCTGATCCTGTCGCATTGCTGCGGCGTCGGTGCGCCGATTTCCCGCAGGCATACCCGGCTGATGATGGCGCTGAAACTGCTTAGCCTGGGGCGTGGTGCGTCCGGGGTGCGCTGGGCACTGATTGAACTTCTCGAACAGTTGCTGGCGCACGGTGTCACGCCGGTGGTGCCCGGACAGGGGTCGGTCGGGGCATCCGGCGATCTGGCCCCGCTGGCGCATATGACGGCCGTGTTGATCGGCGCGGGGCAGGCAGAGTTCCAAGGGCAAGTGCTGGATGGAGCCGAGGCACTGAAACTGGCCGGATTAGAGCCTGTTTCGTTGGGGCCAAAGGAAGGGCTCGCGTTTATCAACGGCACCCAGTTTTCAACCGCATTTGCCTTGGCCGGTCTGTTCGACGGCTGGTCTGCCGCCCAATCTGCCTTGGTAACCTCTGCCTTGTCCACCGATGCGATCATGGGGTCCACCGCGCCACTGCACCCCGCCATTCACGCCCTGCGCGGCCATGCCGGACAAATCGAGGCGGCGGGATTCCTGCGCGCCCTGTTGGACGGTTCTGAAATCCGTGAAAGCCACCGTGAAGGCGATACCCGCGTCCAGGACCCCTATTGCATCCGCTGTCAGCCGCAGGTGACCGGGGCTGCGATGGACGTTTTGCGCATGGCCGCCCGGACACTGGAGATTGAGGCGAATGCAGCAACTGACAACCCGCTGGTGCTGACGGGCGACGGGTTGATCGTCTCTGGCGGCAATTTCCATGCCGAACCGGTAGGGTTTGCCGCCGACATGATCGCGCTGGCCTTGTCTGAAATTGGCGCGATTGCCCAACGTAGGGTCGCTTTGATGGTCGATCCTACCCTGTCGCATGATCTGCCACCGTTCCTGACGCCCAATCCGGGGCTAAACTCTGGCCTGATGATTGCCGAAGTGACAACTGCCGCGCTGATGAGTGAGAACAAGCATCTGGCGCATCCCACGGTGACCGACAGCACCCCAACCAGTGCCAACCAGGAAGATCACGTCAGCATGGCCGCTCATGGCGCGCGGCGGCTGGGGCCGATGATCGCCAACCTGAACGTGATCCTCGGGGTCGAGGCGATGTGTGCTACGCAAGGGATCGAATTTCGCGCGCCGTTGCGAACCAGTGGGCCCCTGGCCGCAGTCGCCGCGCGGCTCCGGCAAGACGTGGAGACGTTGGGCGAAGACCGCTATCTGGCACCCGATCTCGAAGCGGCGGCCCGGTTGATCGGATCCGGCGCGTTGGCCATTGCCTGTGGATTGACTTTGCCAAAGCTTTCAGCATGAACCCGGTATTGGTTGACCAGGGCGACAGCCCGATTATCCTAGGCCAACCGCATGGCGGGACCTTTGTGCCTGACATCATCAAGGCGCAGTTCAATGATCGGGGACGAGAGTTAACAGACACAGATTGGCATATAAACAGGCTCTACGCGGGGCTTTTACCCGGTGTTACCGTGGTGCAAGCGACCTTTCACCGCTACGTCATCGACGCCAACCGCGACCCTGTCGGCGCGTCGCTTTATCCCGGACAAAATACAACGGGCCTGTGTCCGACGACCGACTTTGACGGCCGGCCGATTTGGACCCAGACCCCAGATGCCGCAGAAATCGAGGCGCGCCGATTGCAGTTTCATGCACCCTATCACGCCGCTTTGGCCGCCGAGGTGGCACGGGTCAAGGCGCTACATGGGGTGGCGATCCTCTTTGATTGCCACTCGATACGGTCGCACATCCCGTTTCTGTTTGCCGGACAGTTACCGCTGTTCAATATCGGCACGAATGATGCGGCCTCCTGTGCGACTGCGGTTTCGGACGTGGTTTTTGCACCCTGCTTTGCCGCCGCTGAAACTGTGCTGAACGGGCGGTTCAAGGGCGGCTGGACCACCCGGCACTATGGAACCCCGGCGCAGAACGTTCACGCGATCCAGCTGGAAATAGCGCAAAGGGGCTATTTAGACACTGAATCAGCACCATGGGCCTATGCCCCGGCCAAAGCTGCGATCTTGCGTGACACACTTTCGCATTGCCTTTCCAATCTGGACCGCCTCGCCCGGTCCGGGCAACTCATCTACGGAGGCTCCCATGCTTGATCGCAAAAACTCCCGCGATATTTACCCGCCCACCGGCCCGGAAAAGACCTGCAAAAGCTGGCAGACCGAGGCGGCCTTGCGGATGCTGATGAATAACCTGCACCCGGATGTCGCTGAAAACCCGCATGAACTTGTGGTCTATGGCGGGATCGGGCGGGCAACCCGGACATGGGGTGATTTTGACCGGATTTGTGCAACGCTAAAAACGTTGGAGGATGACGAAACTCTGGTGGTACAGTCTGGTCGCCCGGTTGCCGTGGTCCGCACCCATGCCGATGCACCCCGAGTATTAATCGCAAACTCCAATTTAGTGCCACATTGGGCAACCTGGGATCACTTTAACGAACTCGATAAAAAGGGCCTGATGATGTATGGCCAGATGACCGCAGGGTCATGGATTTACATTGGGACCCAAGGGATCGTGCAGGGCACTTACGAAACTTTTGCCGAGGCCGGGCGGCAGCATTATGACGGCAGTCTCAAAGGCAAATGGATACTGACAGGGGGTCTGGGCGGCATGGGTGGCGCGCAACCCTTGGCCGCCGTGATGGCCGGGGCCTGCTGTCTGGCCGTGGAATGCGACGAAACCCGCATCGATTTTCGCCTGCGCACCCGCTATGTTGATGCCAAAGCACAGACGTTGGACGAGGCTTTGGCGCTGATTGCGGATTGGACGTCGCGCGGAGAGGCGAAATCTGTCGGCTTGCTCGGCAATGCCGCCGATGTGTTCCCGGAACTATACCGGCGCGGGGTTCGCCCCGATATTGTCACCGACCAGACCTCTGCCCATGATCCGCTGCATGGCTATCTGCCGCAGGGATGGACTGTGGCTGAATGGCGGCTCATGCAGGAAACAGACCCCAACAAGGTGCAACTGGCCGCAAAGGCCAGTATGAAGGTCCATGTGAAAGCAATGGTCGACTTCTGGGATGCCGGAGTCCCGACGCTGGACTATGGCAATAACATCCGGCAGGTGGCCAAAGACGAAGGACTGGAAAACGCCTTTGCCTTTCCCGGTTTTGTGCCCGCCTATATCCGGCCGCTGTTTTGCAAGGGGATCGGCCCGTTCCGCTGGGTGGCACTGTCTGGCGACCCCGAAGATATCCACAAAACCGACGCGGCGATGAAAAAGCTGTTCCCGGATAATGACCATTTGCACCGTTGGCTGGATATGGCCGCCGACCGGATTGCATTTCAGGGCCTGCCGGCGCGGATATGTTGGATCGGGCTGGGTGACAGGCATCGGGCCGGGCTGATGTTTAACGACATGGTTGCCTCCGGGAAACTCAAAGCGCCAATAGTAATCGGACGCGATCATCTTGATTCAGGCTCTGTTGCGTCACCAAACCGCGAAACTGAGGCGATGTTGGATGGGTCTGACGCCGTGTCAGACTGGCCTCTGTTGAACGCTTTGGTGAATACCGCATCGGGGGCCACATGGGTGTCGATCCACCATGGCGGCGGGGTAGGCATGGGGTTTTCGCAACATGCGGGCGTGGTGATTGTGGCGGATGGCACGCCAGCGGCCGCAAAACGGCTGGAAAGGGTGCTTTGGAATGATCCCGCCTCGGGTGTTTGGCGCCATGCCGACGCGGGTTACGAGACGGCGGTCGCGTGTGCCAGGGACAAGGCACTGCGGCTGCCGACGATTTTGGGGAACTGAGGACTGGCAGGCTGTTTGCAGGGCTTAGTTGCCTTCCTCAGTTCGCCTGCAGGCAGCCTTTTGTAAGTCTTACCAGTCGGTCAAACCGCATCAGCCCCATCTGCCCTAAACCAGCGTTTTCAACAACCGGTTCGCCGTTTGTTCGTCCGTCACCAGCGTGGTGGGGGCCATGTTCTGGATCGCTGCCTTCAGCGCCAACAGTTTTTCTGGTCCGCCCGAGATCAACACCCGTTCCGGCGTCCGGCGCAACCGCGACAGGTTGGCAGACAGGACCCGGCCATTAACCTCGTGGTCAACCACTGTCCCGGCCTCGTCAATAAAGTTGTAAAGGACATCGCCCACAGCACCTGCGTCAATCAAAGACCGACGGTCAGCCTCGGTCAGGTAACCGGTCCGGTAGCTGGTGGTCAGCGTCGTAATTCCCCCGACCGACAGGAGCGCCATATCCAGATTATCGGCCATTTCAAAGATCGACGCCAACCCGCAGCGTTCCAGCAGGGCGTGTTTTGTCTCGGGGCTGTCAACAACAGCGGGCGCTGGGATCAGAAAGCCTTCGCCTTGAAACAGTTCGGCAAATTGCTAGGCGAACTCGGCCGGGTTGAACCGGCGGGCAGCGGCGATGCCGCCCAATAACGAGACCACCCGAAAGTCACGAAGGGTGCCCCCCCTGATAAAGGCCAGCGTATTGTAAAGCGTCCGGCCCCACCCCACACCCACCGTCATCCCGGATTTCATCTCGCCCGAAATGAACGCACCGGCGGCGGCGGCAATCACCTTGACCGGGTCGCCCTCGGGGTCGGAGTACGGGGCAAGGATCACGCGGTTGATGCCAAATCGCTTTTCGAGCGCGCGTTCGGTTTCCACCAGATCAATCAGGTTTGTAGAAATCGTAACCCGCACCTCGTTGCGCCGCCGTGCATCGGCCAAAAGGCGGACAACCATGATCCGGTTGATCCCCAGTTGCGTGGCAATGTCGCTTTGGGTGCATCCTTCGACATGATACAGCCAGACTGCGCGGGCGCGCAGCCGGTCAGTATCGCTTTGCATCCCGGAACTCTGTTGTGCCGTTTGCATAGCGGTCCTTTGCTGAATGGCCTTAATCGGCGGACAGGTGGCTGATGATCCGCGCTACCCGGTCCGGACATTCAATCTGCGGGATATGCCCCGCCCGGTCCAGCAGATGAATAGCGCAATCTATTCTGGCCACAAGAGCGTGACGTTGCGGCAGGATGTCATCTTGGCGACCCCAGATGATCTGAGTGGGACAAGTCAGCCGCTCCAGCGCTGCCCGCGGATCAAATCCCTGGGTCTCATCGGGAAAAAGCGCTGCGGCCATTTCCGCCTGGCAGGCACGTAGGGCCGGGTCGCGCCGGGTGGCCATGGCGGCGCGGGCATAGTCGTCGCTGATGCCCTGTGGGGTCGGCGGTCAGGCGCCGCAACCATGGTGCCAGGCTTTCAACCCTGCTGGCGCGTGCGATGCCGCGCAGGGCGGCGGCGTCAATCTCTGGCCCCAGTCCGGCGGGGGCGATCAGAGTCAGGGCGCTGGTCTGGCGGCCGCGGATATCGGCCAAAGATAGAGCAAGGGCTGCGCCCAGTGAATGCCCGATCAGGTGGATTCTCTGATGGTCCTGTGTGGCGCTGTCAAAAACTTCAGCCAGCATCCGGGCCAACGCTGCGAAACTGTCGATCCGCCGTTTGGGCGATTTTCCGTGTCCGGCCAGGTCAATGCGGATGACCGGGCGCGTGGTGCCCATGGCCTTCTCCAGCGGCACCCAGGACATGCTGTCGGCGCTGAACCCGTGGATCAGGACGAACGGAACCCCGGTCCCCGCCCGGTGCGTGATCTGCAGCGGGCCTGGTTCAGCCGTCCAATAAGACGGCGATTGCAAGGGAGCATCCTGCCGGTTGGCTACGTCGTCGCGCTGAATGCGACCCAGTGGCCCGGTGCCGAGGATGTTGGATAGATCCAGCCCGCCAGCATCGGCCGCCTTGCGGGCGGCTGGGGTGGCGCGGGGTTTGACGCGGGATTTGGTGGGTTGTACGGGGGTCTGAACGGCTACCGGGGCAACGGCAGGAGCCAGCGCAGCAACGGTCAAGGCAAGGGCCTGATCGGCAGAATCTGACACCCCTGTTGCAGGTGCATCGCCCACCACCTCGTCCGTCGCATATATCCACGCCATGACTGTCCCCACCGCCACCTTATCGCCCGGCGCGGTACTGATGTGGTGCAGATACCCGGTCGCCGGGGCCTCTACCTCCATCGCGGCCTTATCGGTTTCGATGTCGAACAGCGGGTCACCCTTTTTGACCAAGGCTCCCAGCGCCACATGCCAGACGGCCATCGTGCCATGGGTCATGTCCATATCGACCTTGGGCAGAATTACCTCGACCGGCATGTCACACCTCGCGGCGGATCAGGCGGCGGCCTCGATGGTGTTGGCCTGCGGCACGGCCAGACGTTCCAGATCGGGGTTATACGGGATCGGGGCCTCGGCCCCACCAAGGCGCAGGATCGGGGCCTCCAGATAGTCGAACGCATCGCTTTCGGCGACCATCGCGCTGATTTCCGCGCCGACGCCATAGGATTTGACCCCTTCATAGACCACCAGCAAGCGCCCGGTTTTGCGCACCGAGGCCAGTATGGTCGCATGGTCAATCGGCCGGATCGAGCGCAGGTCGACCACCTCGACCTCCATTCCGTCAGCCGCCAGCTTTTCGGCGGCCTCCAATGCACGGTGCAGCATGATTGCCCCCGCCACGATGGTCAGGTCGGTGCCGGGCCGGGCGACACTCGCCTTGCCAATGGGGGTGACATAATACCCGGATGGCACTTCACCCTTCATTTTGTACAGCAGTTTATGCTCGAATATCAGCACCGGGTCAGGGTCGGCCAAGGCTGCCAGCAACAGACCCTTGGCACCCGCAGGGGTAGAGGGCTGGACCACTTTGAGCCCCGGCACATGGCCAAACCACGCTTCAAGGCTTTGGCTGTGCTGTGCCGCCGCCCCGGTGCCCGATCCGGCAGGCATGCGAAAGACCAGCGGGACAGACGCCTCGCCCCCCAGCATATAGCGCATCTTGGCGGCTTGATTGACGATCTGCTCCATCGCAAGGCCGGCAAAGTCCGAGAATTGGAATTCAAAGATCGGTTTCAGGCCGGTCATTGCGGCGCCCACCGCCACACCAGCGCCGCCCAGCTCGGAAATCGGCGTGTCCATGACCCGGTCGGGGCCAAACCGGTCAATCAGGTCAAGAGTTACCTGAAACGCGCCGCCATAAACCCCGATATCCTCTCCCATCAGGATAACGGCCGGGTCTGCCTCCATCGCCATCGCCATGGCCTCGCGGATGGCTTCGGCATAGTTCAGGGTGCGGGTGGTGGTGCCGTCCATCTTAGGCCGCCGCATAGACATAGCGGGTGACATCAGCCAGATCCGGGGCTGGGCTGGATTTGACAAAGTCGATCCCGGCCTGCACTTGTGCCACCGCTTCGGCGGCAATCGCCCCGGCCCCGGCCTCGTCCAGAATACCATGTGCAATCAGATCGCTGCGGAACCGGGCGATGGGGTCGCGCGCCATCCACCCTTCGATTTCTTCCTTGGTGCGATAAAAGTTGCGGTCGGATTTGCTATGACCGCGCCAACGATAGGTCAGATTTTCGATCAGGCTGGGGCCCGCACGCGCGCGGACAATGGCAAGATGCACCGCCTCGGCGACGGCAGAAAACTCATTGCCATCAACGGTGATCCCCGGCATCGCAAAGGCCACGGCGCGGTCGGCAACGTTCTTCACGGCGGTCGAACGCTCGACGGAAGTGGACATCCCGTATTTGTTGTTCTCGCACACAAATATCACCGGCAATTTCCAGATCGCGGCCATATTCAGCGCCTCGTGAAACGCGCCCTCGTTGCCTGCGCCATCACCGAAAAAACACACCGTCACGTCGGATTTGCCCAGCCGCTTGGCCGATAACGCGGACCCCACTGCAATCGGCAGGCCCCCACCGACAATGCCGTTGGCCCCAAGGTTGCCGGTCTTGATATCGGCGATATGCATCGACCCGCCGCGCCCATGGCAATAGCCGGTCTGCTAGCCGAAAAACTCGGCAAACATCCGGCCCACGTCCGCGCCTTTGGCGATGCAATGCCCGTGGCCGCGATGGGT
>JANOMH010000067.1:0-2847 GCA_031420215.1 Rhodobacterales bacterium
CGTATTTGGCACCCGCAACCATGAAGCCGCCTATCTGGCGGGGATGCTGGCGGGCAAGATGTCCACATCCAACGTGTTCGGCTCGGTTGGGGGCTACCCGATCCCCGAGGTGAACCTGCTGATCAACGCGTTCCGCATGGGGGTGAAAGAAGTGAACGCCGACGCCACGTTCCTGAACGGATTTATCGGCGCATGGTTTGACCCTGCGAAGGCAAAAGAGGCCGCATTGGCGCAGATTGACGCTGGCGCGGATATCCTGTTCGGCGAACGGATCGGCACGGCGGATGCGGCAGCGGAAAAGGGGATCAAGGCCATCGGGTCGCTGATCGACTACACTCCGCGTTATCCGGGCACGGTGTTCGCCAATGCGATCTGGAACTACGGCCCGACGATTGCCGCCGTTGTGGCTGATATTGCAGCAGGCAATCCGACAGGCCGCGATTACACCGAATATTCGTTCATGAAACACGGCGGTAACGAGCTGATCTATGTCGCCGACGAAGTGCCTGCCGATGCGATCCCCGCGATGGAGGCCAAGCGGGCCGAGATTGCGGCGGGCGCGTTCGAGGTGCCGATTGACGATACTGAACCGGCGTAAATGCAAGATGCGACCTCTCTTGCTGCAGCGATAGCCAGCGGGCAAACGACTGCATGTGCGGTGATGGAGGCGGCTTTGCAGCGTGCGGCAGAGCTGGAGCATCTGGGTCTGATAGGCCGGTTAGAGCCTGAATTAGGGGAACGACAGGTTCATGCCTATCCGAACATTGCATTTCATGGAGTACCGTTTCTTGGCAAAGACCTTGGGTCCGGCGCAGCAGGGCTGACCCCCTGCGCCGGATCGCTGGCCTTGCGAAAAAGGCTGCCGGAAATCAAAGAAGACAGCGAACTGTTTAATAGATTTCGGGCAAGCGGGCTTGTGCCCTTTGGTTTGACTACGGTGCCAGAGTTTGGGCTGTCCCTTACTTCGGACCCGGCACGTAACCCATGGAACGAGAACCTGACCCCCGGCGGGTCGTCCGGCGGCGCGGCGGGTGCCGTGGCGGCGGGCATTGTTGCAATGGCACATGCCACCGATGCAGCCGGGTCAATCCGGGTGCCAGCGGCCTGTTGCGGGCTGGTCGGGCTGAAACCGTCCCGCGGGGCGTCGGTGGGTGGACCTTTGTTTGGCAATTATCTGATGGGGATCGCATCCGAGTTCGTTCTGGCGCGGTCAGTGCGGGACATCGCTACTTTGTATGACCACGCGCTGTGGGGCCGAGGCGATGCGGCACCAGCCGAAGGCCTTTTCCCCCAGCATCCGCGCATCGGTCTGGCCATTCCGGATCGCTGCGGTCCGGACCAAATTCGGGCGGTTCGTGCGGCGGCTGAGGCATTGGTTGTCGCAAGATGCACACTGACGGTAATTCGGTCCCCTGATGCGCTGGGCGCAAGGGCTTCTGCCCTTGCCCGATTGATCCTGTCCGTTTCTCTGGCCGAATGGCTGGATGGATTGGGAGTGGACCTTGACGAAGTATCGCCGTTGGCCGCAGCTGTGGCTTCCGAAGGGCGCAAAGTTCCTGCGACTAAGCTTTTCGCAGCCAGCCGAGAGATGATGCAGCTTTCCCATGAGTTGTCCCATTTCATGCGGGGTCAGACTTTGATCCTTTCCCCCGTCCTGTCCGGTCCACCGCCGTTTGTTGGCCATTTCGACATGAAAACGACCGATGTTTCCGCCCATTTCGCGCGGATGGGGGCCATGGCCCCGAATGCCGCTTTGGCCAACATTGCGGGCCTTCCGGCACTGGCTTTGCCTTTTGGAATGGCCGGCGGAATGCCTGTCGGGGTGCAACTGATGGGGCCACTTGGGTCAGACCGACACCTGTTACGGATCGGGGCCAGACTGGAAAAGTTGGCCCCCAAACTCACATTTCCCTACGCCATCGCAGGCCATCCATGACCCTGGTGCTGGAGCTGGAGCATATCACCAAACGGTTCGGTCCGCTGGTCGCCAATGACGACATCAGCCTGCATCTGAAGCAAGGCGAAATCCTGTCGTTGCTCGGTGAAAATGGCGCTGGCAAGACCACGTTGATGAATATCCTGTTCGGCCATTATACCGCCGATGCCGGCCAAGTGCGGGTGTATGGGCAGGTCCTGCCCCCCGGCCTGCCAAGGGCGGCTATCGCGGCGGGGGTCGGGATGGTGCATCAGCATTTCACGCTCGCGGGCAACCTGACCGTGCTGGACAACATCATGATCGGGTCGGAAAAGCTGTTCCGGCTGGTCAGCGACCGGGCAGGGGCACAGCGGCGGTTGCAAGAAATTGCGGTACGGTTTGGCCTGCCGGTTGATCCGTCCGCCCGGGTAGCCGATCTTTCGGTGGGCGAGCGGCAGCGGGTGGAAATACTGAAAGCGCTGTACCGGCAGGCGCGGATCTTGATTCTGGACGAGCCGACGGCGGTTTTGGCCAGGCCCGAGGCGGAGCGGCTGTTTGACACTTTGCGTGGCATGACGGCGGGCGGATTGTCGATCATTTTCATTAGTCATAAACTGCATGAAGTGATGGCTGCATCCGACCGTGTGGTGGTGCTGCGCGGTGGCCGGGTCGTGGCCGAGCGCGTGACTTCAGAGACTAATCAAGCTGAGTTGGCAGAGTTGATGGTAGGCCGGCGCGTCGCGCGACCCCGGCGTGAAAGCCAGGCACCGGGCGCTGCGGTGATCACGGCGCACGGGCTTAGCCTAACCGTGGGTGGTATGATAGGGCTGGTTGTTGTGTTTTTTTTGGTGAACGCGGGCGTGTTTCTGGGGTTTGTCGGTGTGTCCGGAATTGGGCTGGGGGCGTTGGGGGGGGTCTTGTGGGGTTTGGCG
>JANOMH010000068.1:0-13500 GCA_031420215.1 Rhodobacterales bacterium
CCGGGTCAGAGGGGGCCAGCCGGACATAGGCCATAAACCCGGCCACAATGAGCAGCAGGACCAGAAGGATGTATTTCAGCACAGGTGCGTCCTTTGCGTTGGCTCATCAACGATATGGAACGCCGGGCAGGATCGACAACATCTCGAACAGCAGATTTGCGGCCGTCAGCGCGGTATTGCCCGAGGTGTCATAGGGCGGCGACACCTCGACCAGATCGCAGCCGACGATGTTGAGGCCATGCAGCCCCCGGATCAGCTCCATCGCCTGCGGTGTGGTCAGCCCGCCGATTTCGGGCGTGCCGGTGCCGGGGGCATAGGCCGGATCAAGGCTGTCGATGTCATAGCTGATATAGGTTTTATGGGTGCCAATCTGCCCCTTGATCTCGGCTGCGAGCGGGGTCAGGGATTTGTGCCAGATATCTTTGGCCTGCCGGTGGTTGAAACCCCAGCCTATCGCCTCGTTGAAATCATCTGCGGTATAGCCGGTGCCACGCAGGCCGATTTGCCAGACTTTGTCGGGGACAATCAGCCCCTCCTCATAGGCGCGGCGAAACACGGTGCCATGGGTTTCGCGCATGCCAAACATGGTGTCATTCACATCAGCATGGGCATCGACATGGACCAGCGCGACGGGGCCATGCTTTTTGGCGATGGAGCGCAGCACCGGCAGGGTCAGGCTGTGATCGCCACCCAGGGTCATCGGGATGAAGTCATGCATCAGGTGTGCGTCGTAAGCTGCTGTTATAATGCGGATCGTCTCTGACAGCGAAAACGTGTTGATCGGGACATCACCCAGATCGGCACAATGCAGCGCGTCAAAGGGCGCAGCCCCGGTCTGCAGATTATAGGGCCGGATCATCGCCGATTCCTGCCGGATCTGCTTTGGCCCGAACCGCGTGCCCGACCGCCAACTGGTGCCGATATCCATCGGAATGCCGATGAAGCCGACATTCAGACCCTCTGCCGTCTTTGCCTCTGGCAGGCGCATGAAGGTTTGCGGGCCGGAAAACCGGGCCAGATCATTGCCGCTGATCGGCATTTCAGGCATTTGCATTTTCCCTTTGGTTCCAGCAGTATAGACAGATAAGCTCATGTGCTACATGCGCCCCGGCGATGGCCGTGGCCCCGGTGGTGTCATAGGGTGGCGACACTTCGACCACATCACCGCCGACCATATTGATCCCGGCCAGCCCGCGCAGAATGGCCGCCGCCTGCCAGGACGCCAGCCCGCCCCAGACCGGCGTGCCGGTTCCTGGGGCAAAGGCAGGGTCCAGCGCGTCAATGTCAAAGGTCACATAGGTCGGCCGGTCGCTGACGATCTGTTTGGCGCGGGCCACGGCGGCGGCGGCCCCCTTTTCATGCACCTCACGCGCATCGATCACCTGCACGCCAAGGTAATCCTCGCATTCAGTGCGAATCCCGATCTGGACTGAGGTTTCTGGGTCGACATAGCCCAGTTTCACCGCCTTATACATGAATGTGCCGTGGTCGATCCTGCTGAAATCATCATCCTGCCACAGGTCGGAATGCGCGTCGACCTGGATGAAACTGACGGGTCCGAATTTCTCGGCATAGGCTTTCAGGATCGGCAAGGTGATGAAATGATCGCCGCCAAGGGTCACAGTGCCGGGCCCGGCAGCCAAAATGGTGCGGATATGGGCGGTCAGTTTTTCGGGGAAATCGGTGGTTTTCGCATAGTCGAACGCCAGATCGCCATAGTCAACGATGGCAAATTCGCCCAAGGGATCAAAGCCCCAACCGTACGGTATATCAAAGGGTTGCAGGGCGGAAGCCTCACGAATAGCCCTCGGGCCGAACCGCGCGCCGGTCCGATGCGTGACCGCCTGATCGAAGGGCACACCGGTGATGGCCAGATCGACCCCGGTCAGATCCTTGGTATATTTCCGGCGCAGGAACGAGGTGGCACCTCCAAAGGCATTCTCATAGGCCAGACCGCGCGGGTCGGTGCGCATAAAGGCCAGATCGACTTGGGTTTTCGCATCTTCTAACGACATCTTCACGCTCATGTATTTTCCGAAGTTGCACAAATACTCATGCCGGAGGCATCAAAAGTTCTTATCTGAGTGGCTGCGCCATTTCGACCAGTTTGACAAAGAACGACGCGCCATAAGGCGCTGTTTCATCGGCAAAATCATAACCCGCATGATGCAGCCCCGGCGTATCGCCGTTGCCCAAAAACAGATAGGCGCCGGGCCGCGATTCCAGCATATAGCAGAAATCCTCGGCCCCCATTTCGCGCAAGGCATCGTCCTTCACACACAGGCCAACCGCCCGCGCTGCCTCGACCGCAAAGGCGGTCTTGGCGGGGTCATTCACTGTCGGCGGAAAACCGGGTTCAAAGCGCAACGTCCCTGCAACCCCGTAACTTGCCGATTGACCCGCCACAATCTCGGCCATCCGCGACCGGACCATCGCCAGCACTGACTTTGAAAAAGTGCGGATCGTGCCGTTGATATAGGCGGTTTCGGGGATGATATTATGCGCCGATCCGGTGTGAATCTGGGTCACGGAAATCACCAGATCGTCCAAGGCATAGTGATTGCGGCTGCTAATTGTCTGAATAGCCTGCACAATCCCCACAGCTGCCACGACCGGGTCGCGGGTTTCATGCGGCATGGCCCCATGCCCACCTTTGCCCGTCACCTCGATATGAAAGGTGTCCACAGCAGCCATGATCGGGCCGGGGGTGGTGTAAAACTCGCCCACCGGGGTGCCGGGGACATTGTGGATCGCATAGACCTGCTCGATGTTGAACCGATCCATCATCCCCTCGGCCACCATCACTTCGGCCCCACCGCCGGTTTCCTCGGCGGGCTGAAAGATCAGCGCTACGGTGCCGGCGAAATTCCGGGTTTCGGCCAGATATTTCGCGGCCCCAAGCAACATGGTGGTGTGGCCGTCATGCCCGCAGGCGTGCATTTTGCCAGGCGTCAGGGAGGCATGTGCAACGCCAGTCGCCTCTAGGATCGGCAGCGCATCCATATCGGCGCGCAACCCGATCACAGGGCCGGGCGCCTGGCCGTGGATCAGGGCCACGACGCCGGTTTTAGCGATGCCTTCGTGAATTTCCGTAATTCCGAATTCTTGCAATCTTTCAACTACATAGGCGGCGGTGTTAAAGCAATCTGTGCCCAGTTCCGGATGCTGATGCAGATACCTGCGCCAAACCTTCATCTGGTCGGCATAATCGGCGATACGATTGATGACCGGCATGGCTGGACTCCGCAGACAGGGGCGATAGGTTCGCTTAAACTCCAAAGGAAGGCCTGCCGCAATGGTCCCTGATGCCGCGACTGAAATCATCCGCCTGTTGGACATCATGGCCCGCTTGCGCGACCCTGAAACGGGTTGCCCCTGGGATATTGAACAGAGTTTTGCCTCCATCGCCCCCTATACGATCGAGGAAGCCTATGAAGTGGCCGACGCGATTGACCGGGGCGCGATGGACGAATTGCCGGGTGAATTGGGCGATCTGTTGTTGCAAACCGTCTATCATACCCAGATGGGACAGGAGGCCGGGCAATTCAGCTTTGCATCCGTCACAAAAGCCATAGCGGACAAGATGATAGCGCGTCATCCTCATGTGTTCGGTGACGAGAGCCGCGACAAATCCGCGACCCAGCAAACTGCCGATTGGGAAAAGATCAAGGCCGCTGAACGTCAGGGTCGCACGCTGGACGGGGTCGCCCTGGGTCTGCCCGCCCTTCTGCGGGCGGTGAAATTGCAAAAGCGCGCGGCGCGGGTCGGGTTTGACTGGCCGGAAATCGCGCAGGTGCTGGACAAGATGCAGGAAGAGGCCCGCGAACTGGTTGAGGCTCGCGAAACACTGACCCAGGCCGAAATCGCCGAGGAAATGGGCGACCTGCTGTTTGTCATGGCCAACCTTGCCCGCCATTTACACGTCGACCCCGAGGCCGCTTTGCGCGGTGCAAATGCCAAGTTTACAAGGCGTTTTGCCCATATCGAGGATGCTTTGGCCGCCATCGGCAAGGCGCCTGCGCAAAGCGATCTGGCCGAAATGGATGCACTTTGGAATGCGGCCAAGCAGTCGGAAAGAATACCCTAGTAAATCATTCAGGTATTGACCAAAGCAAAATAGTCAGGAATAAGACCTCAACTTTAACCCGGAGGTCACCATGTCGCTACGCGCCCTGCTTTTCGTCACTGCTACCTGCGCCAGCCCCGCGCTTGCTGATGTAAACATCTACACCACCCGCCAGCCTGAACTGATCCAGCCGGTCATTGACGCCTTTACTGCCGAATCCGGCATTGCGGTCAGTCTGGCCTTTGTCGAAGACGGCATTGTCGAGCGGCTCAAGGCAGAAGGCGCCCGGTCCCCCGCTGATCTGGTGATGACTGTCGACATCGCCAACCTGCAACAGATCGTCGATGCGGGCGTGATCCAAGCCGTTGATTCAGAAATACTAAATACGGCGATCCCAGCCAGCTTGCGCAGCCCGGATAACCTGTGGTTCGGCCTGACCACCCGTGCGCGGATCATTTACGCCAGCAAGGACCGCGTCGCGGACGGTGAAGTCACCACCTATGAAGACCTGACATCCGACAAATGGCTGGGCCGCATTTGCACCCGATCCGGCACCCATAACTACAATCTGGCCCTGCTGGCCGCCGAAATTGCGCATCATGGCGAGGCTGCGGCGACCGAATGGGCCGCTGGTCTGCACGCCAATCTGGCCCGCAAACCCAATGGCAGCGACCGCGATCAGGTCAGGGCGATCTGGGCTGGCGAATGCGACATTGCTTTGGGCAATACCTATTACATGGGCGAAATGCTGTCTGACCCCGAGCAATCCGAATGGGCCAATTCGGTGCGGATCATATTCCCGACTTTCGAGGGCGGCGGCACCCATATCAATCTCTCGGGCGTCGCTTTGACCGCTGCCGCGCCGAACAAAGATGAAGCGATCCAGTTGATGGAATTCCTCGTGTCCCCCGCCGCACAGGCGATTTATGCCGAGGCTAACAACGAATATCCGGTGTTACCCGGTGCGGAACTGTCCGATCTGGTACAAAGTTGGGGTCCGTTCACGCCCGATACGCTGGATCTGACCGAACTGGCCGGGCACCGGGCAGCAGCACTGCGGATCATGGAAGAGGTCAATTTCGACGGCTAAGGTCTGGCAATCCTGCCCTTGCCCGAATCCCATGGCTCTGCCAGCATTGGCGCATATTGCAACCCCGAGGGTATTATGCGCCATTGCCTTATCACTTGCTCTGCAATCCTTTTTGGCACCCCGTTGTTGGCACAGTCCGCCACAGATCAGGTCTTTGCACCCGATCCGCCCTGTTTCAGCCGCAGCTATGACGCCGCACATCTGGCGGCCCATCCCGACCAGCAGGTCACGTTGATAGTGGTCCGGGCGGACACTGAGGATATGGAACTGGATGCGACAGATGACCTTTTGGTGCTGGTCGAAGTGCTGACCCGGGCCAGCAAGGCCGCCTTTTCTGGCATCGGCTATTGCACTCCGGTCAAGGCCTGGCTGGATTGTCTGATGGAAGGCGATGCGGGCGGCTTTACCCTGAGCGATCAGGACGGGCGGCTGCGGCTGGACGTGGGCACAAACGGGCTGTCGTTTGAGGGTGACGCCGATTTTCTGACGCTTGAACCAAACAGCGGCGATGACCGGGTGTTTTTGCTGGATGCAGGCATCTGCGGTTAACCAGACCGTTCTTCCAGGGCCAGCCATTCCTCTTCTGCCGCCGTCAGCAAGGCTTGCTTGTGGCTAAGCGACTCGGTGGTTTTGCGGAACTTCACCGGCTCTTTGGTAAACATATCCGCGTCATCCATGGCTTGGGACAGCGTGGCCAGTTCTGCCTCCAGCTTGGCAATAATGCCCGGCAAAATATCCAGCCGGTGCTTTTCGGTGAAACTCAGGCCAACCCGTTTGCTGGCGTTCTTTGGTTTATCCTTGGGGGCCAAGGTCTTGGCGGCCGTTGCTTCCATCTCGATCACACCGCGCTGGCTGCGGTAATCGGTCCAGCCGCCGGCATAAACCGTCGCCCGCCCGTCACCTTCCATGGCGACCGTCGTAGTGGCCACAAGGTCCAGAAAATCGCGGTCGTGGCTGACCAGCAGGACGGTGCCATCGTAATCGGCCAGGATATCCTGCAACAGGTCCAGGGTTTCGATGTCCAAGTCGTTGGTCGGCTCGTCGAGCACCAGCAAATTGCTTTCGCGGGCCATGATCCGGGCCAGCAGCAACCGGGCCTTTTCACCGCCCGACAGGGATTTGACCGGGGCGCGGGCCTGCGATTCGTCGAACAGGAAATCCTTCAGATAGCCCATCACATGCCGGGGCTCGCCCCGCACCATGACCTGATCGGCTTTGCCCGAAACGCGCATCTCGGGATCACCGGTCAGCGAATCCCACAGGGTCATCTCGGGGTCCAAAGCGGCGCGGGCTTGATCAAACACCGCGATATTCAGATTGGTGCCGGTCTTGATCAACCCCGAATCTGGTTGAACTTCACCCAGCAACATCTTGATAAGAGTTGTTTTTCCAACGCCGTTAGGGCCGACAAAAGCGATCCTGTCGCCGCGCTGGATTTGAATGGAAAAGTTCTGCGCGATGGTCTTGTCACCAAACACCTTGCTGATCCCCACGGCCTCAAGCACGCGCTTGCCCGACACCTGCCCGCCCTCCAGCGCCAGTGCCGCCGTGCCCTGCCGCCTGATCTGCGAGCCGCGTTCTTCGCGCAATTCGGCCAAGGCGCGGACCCGGCCCTGATTGCGTTTGCGGCGGGCAGAAATGCCCTCAACCGCCCAGCGGCCTTCGGATTTGATCTTGCGATCTAATTTATGCCGCGCCAGATCCTCGTCTTCCCAAACCTTGTCGCGCCATTCTTCGAACCCGGTAAAGCCAGTTTCCTGCCGGCGCACGATTCCGCGGTCAATCCAAAGGGTTGCGCGGGTAAGCTCGCGTAAAAACGCGCGGTCGTGGCTGATGATCACATAGCCGGTGCGCGTTTCCTTCAGCTCATTTTCCAGCCAGGCGATGGCCTCGATATCCAGATGGTTGGTCGGCTCGTCCAGCAACATCAGCGACGGCGCCTCGGCCATGAGTTTGGCCAAAGCGGCCCTCCGCCTCTCGCCACCAGAGGCCACGGAAACCTCGCGTAACGGATCGAACTTCAGCCCTTCGGCGACCATATCGACCTTGTAACTTTCGGACGGGTCCAGCCCCGAGGCCGCGTAATCGCCCAAAGTGGCGAACCCGTCCATCGTCGGTTCCTGCTCCATGTAGCCCACGGTCACGCCTGGGGCGACGGCGCGCAGGCCTTTGTCGGCTTCGATCAACCCGGCCATCACCTTCATCAATGTGGATTTTCCCGAGCCGTTGCGCCCGACCAAAGCCACCCGGTCGCCCGGTTGCACATTCAGGGACAGGCCATCAAAGACGGGATTGCCGCCAAAGCCAAGGGTAATTTCGGATATCTGTAACAGGGGTGCGCGTGCCATGACGGGGAGTTAAGGTGCAGCCGAAAAAGGTGCAAGCCCTGAAAGACTTTCTTTCTGCACCCCTTCTTTTGGCCCCAAATATCCCCGCCGGAGGCCAGTCACCTCACCCAGCGACAGCGCGCAAGGCACGGGCGCGGGCGGCGGGGATCGCTTTGATCTCGACCCCGGTAAACACATGCAGCGTGTTCATTTCGGCATCCACCACCGCATGGTCACTGACCCAGCCACCCATACCCAGATAGGTGCGCAATAAGGGCGGCATCCGCAGCAGCGCCAGTTTGCGGTCAAAGACCCGGCGGGCAAACCGCACCACATGCGGCGCTTTGATCCGGGGCAGCCAGCGTTTCGGGGCCAGATGCCGTTCATGCAGCAGGCTGAACGCATCTAGATAGGTGTCAGCCCCGGTTCCGGCAAAAGAGGAACATCCAAACAGCAATTCGACCCCGGTGGCATCGACAAACCGGGTCATCGCCGCCCAGGCGACGCGCAGCACATCGGGGTCGCGGCAATCGGGATGCATGCAAAACCGGCCCATTTCGACAATCGGCCCGGTAAAATCGCGCAATGCGGCCAGATCGTAATATTGCGCCGAATAGCTTTGGCCAATCGCGGCTCCATCTTTCAGCGGCATCAGGCGAAAGCAGCCAACAAGCTGCCCATGCATATCCTCGACCAGAATATGCTTGCACAACGGATCAAATTCATCCCGGTCCAACCCGTCGGCCAAGGCAGGCCGCCCTGCCCCAATGACAAAGCACAAGTGCCGCAAGCTCTGCGCCGCCGTCACATCTGCGGCATTTTCGGCGAAACGCGCCGCATATCGGCCTTTTCGCAACGTCACGACCATGTCAGACCTCACTTGGCAGCGCCCGGTTTGACCCTAGATAAAGCGCAAACATGACAGAGGATATACAGCACATGGATAAAGTCATCAAAACCGAGGCCGACTGGCAGGCACAACTGTCTGATCTGGCCTATAAAGTTACCCGCAAGCACGGGACCGAGCGGGCCTTTACCAATGATAATTTCCCCAAAGCCCCCGGCACCTATATGTGCGTCTGTTGCGGCTTGCCATTGTTTGACCAGTCCACCAAGTTCGATTCGGGCACTGGCTGGCCGTCGTTTTTTGCGCCCCTGTCCGCCGAAGCTGTCGGCGAAACCATCGACCGGGGGTTTTTCATGCGTCGGACCGAAGTGCATTGCGCCCGCTGTGACGCCCATCTGGGCCATGTCTTTCCCGATGGCCCGGCCCCCACCGGCCTGCGCTATTGCATGAACGGCGTCAGCCTGACGTTTGAACCCAAGGTCTGAGCGCGATTACCCCTGCGGCGCGCCGATCAGCGCCGTGGGGTCGAAATTCCCAAGGTTGCCCAGCAGTTGCCGGATAAAGGTGGTGTCGCGCACATTGTCGTCGGTCACGCGCCGCGACAGGGTGATAACCCGCCCATCCGACAGCCCAAAGCGTTCGATATTGGTCACGACGCCCACTTCGTTGAAACTGATCGCCAGCACCTGCCGCTCGATTTCCTGCGGGGCCAAGGGGCCCAGATGGCGAAACCGGCTTTCAATATAGTAGAACCCGGATGAGTTCAGCACCCCGTTGGCCGTTGGTGCCCCGATCGCGGCAACGACCGTTTCACGCGTGTCCGTGCCCACATTGATCGCGGCCAGCTCGGTCTCGGTCGGCATATAGCCGTGGTTGCGGTATTGTGGGGTGCATGCGCCAAGCCCCAGCACCACGATCAGCGCCAGCGATCCAATCCGCCGCCGGGTCCCGGCATGAAACCGGATCTTGCTGCTCATGAGATGCCCCCTTGTCACGGCAGGTTCTGCCTTTTATCCGGCTTATAACATGCGTGCCCCCCACTTCAAGGCTGCCACCCATGCAAGAAAGGCTGCGCGCGATGCCCGATAGTGCTGAATTGCCACAAAAGCTGATTCGTATGTCAGACCTGAAACATCGCCAGCCCACCAAAGTGGCGTTAGAGCCGGATGCCGCCGGGCGGCTGGCTGTTGCGCAGGAACTGGGCATTCTGGCCGTCAAGAAACTGCGCCTGACCGGCACATTGACTCCGTCAGGCAAGCGCGACTGGCAGCTGGATGCGGTTTTGGGCGCGACCGTGGTGCAGGCCTGCATCATCACGCTGGTCCCGGTGACCACCCGAATCGAAGAGCCCGTGATCCGCCGCTATCTGGCCGACATGGACCAGCCCGGCCCCGGTGAAGTCGAGATGCCGGATGATGACTCGATGGAACCTTTGCCCATCGATCTGGATCTGGGGGCGGTAATGATTGAGGCGCTGGCGCTGGCCCTGCCGCCCTATCCGCGCGCCCCCGGGGCCGAGATTGGTGAACTGACAGTGACAGAGCCCGGTGCCCTGCCCCTGACCAGTGCCGAAGCCAAGCCCTTTGCCGGTCTGGCCAACCTGCGCGACAATCTTCGGGATAGCCTGCAAATCAAGGGAAAAGCCGAGGAATAGCACTCTATTCCCTGTGGCGCCGCCGTGTTTTCCCTCTTGCGCCGCAAGCATTTCGCAGTATGTTCGCCACCTCTTTCAGTTCGGTGCTCGACAGTGCCGGACTTATCACTTATGACCCGCCGAAAGTTGTCAGGCTGGCGCGAAATCGCCGCCTGGTGCCAAATCCAAATCAGGGCCAAGTGCCCCCCGAACCCCGAGGTTGCGCAATGGCCGTCCCACAGAATAAAATCTCCAAAGCCCGTGGTGGGCAACGTCGTAGCCACGATTTTCTGGTTGCAGAAAATCCCCATGATTGCCCATCTTGTGGCGAGAAAAAGCGCCCACACCACATCTGCCCGTCTTGCGGTTTCTACGCGACGCGCGAAGTGATTTCCAAAGCTGTTGAGGTCGATCTGGAAGAAGACGCGGCGTAAGCCGCGCTTTGGACAAATGAACCACTCCCATCCGGACCGTGCGACGCCAGTGGCCAAACCAAAACCGGTTGTCCTGTCTGTTGACGCTATGGGTGGTGATAAAGGCCCTGCAACCATCGTTGCGGGCCTTATGCGTTTTCTGGCCGAAGTGCCCTCTGCGCAAGTGCTGCTGCATGGTCAGAAGGCCCTGCTCGACCCGTTGATTACCAAGCGTAAACTTGGGAACCAGGTCACTGTCATCGACGCCCCCGATGTAGTCGCGATGAAGGACAAGCCCAGCAATGTCATGCGCCATGGCAAGGCCACGTCGATGTGGTCGGCAATTGATTCGGTCCGCTCGGGGGCTGCCAGCGCCTGTGTAAGTTGTGGCAATACCGGCGCACTGATGGCGATTTCAATGCTGCGCCTGCGCAAGGTCGAGGGGGTGAACCGCCCTGCCATTGCTTGCCTGTGGCCATCGCGCAACCCGGCTGGTTTTAATATCATGCTGGATGCCGGTGCGGATATCCGTGCCGATCAGGATGACCTGATGACCTATGCGATGATGGGCGCGTCTTATGCCCATGTCGGCCTTGGCATTGCCCGCCCGCGCATTGGTTTGTTGAATGTCGGCACCGAGGAACACAAGGGCCGGGCTGAACTGAAGGTCGCACATGATCTGATTGGCCGGGCAGCGGCCAAAGGGGATTTTGACTATGTCGGATTCGTCGAAGGCGGTGATCTGCCTTCCGCCCGTGTCGATGTGATCGTCACCGATGGATTTACCGGCAATGTCGCGTTGAAAACCGGCGAAGGCACCGCCAATCTGATTTCCGAATTATTGCGCGAGGCGTTCAACAAGACCCCGCTGTCGAAAATCGCGGCCTTGCTGGCGATGACTTCGCTGAAACGGTTGTCGAAACGGATTGATCCACGCCGGGTCAATGGCGGGGTGTTTCTGGGGCTGAACGGCACCGTGGTCAAAAGCCATGGCTCGGCCGATGCCACAGGGATTGCGGCGGCTTTGGGCCTGGCGCACCAACTCGCTGCATCGGGCTTTGCCGAGAAACTGGCGGCACGGGTTGCTTCTGCGGCCAGCCTTGCGCAAGATACAGGTCAAGAAGGACTCCGGGGCGGTCTGGCCGCCGGAGCAGAGGGCGGGCATTAAGATGACTCTACGTGCAGTGGTCAAAGGCGTAGGGCATTACCTGCCCGACCGGATCATGCAAAATGCCGAGTTTGAAGCGACCGTCGACACATCGGATGAATGGATCAGGTCCCGGTCCGGGATCGAACGGCGGCATATCGCGGCCCCCGGTCAGACCACATCACAAATGGCCGCATTTGCAGCACAGGCCGCGCTGGACAGTGCCGGGCTGACCGGCAATGACATCGACGCGATCATTCTGGCCACATCCACCGCCGATCTGACATTCCCGTCGGCTGCCACGATGGTGCAGCAGGCGATTGGCATGAAAGGCGGCTATGCCTTTGATATACAGGCGGTTTGTGCGGGGTTCGTTTATGCCTTGTCCACCGCGAATGCGCTGATCGTGGCCGGGCAGGCCAAGCGGGTGCTGGTGATCGGAGCGGAAACCTTTAGCAGAATCATCGACTGGACCGACCGCTCAACCTGTGTTTTGTTCGGCGATGGCGCTGGGGCCCTGGTGCTTGAGGTGGGAACCGGTGACGGCACCACCGCAGATCGCGGAATTCTGGCGACTGACCTGCATTCGGACGGCAACCTGCGCGATATCCTGTATGTCGATGGCGGCGTGTCTACCCAGACCACTGGCGTGCTCAGGATGGAAGGCCGCGAAGTGTTTCGCCACGCGGTCGAAAAGCTGGCCCAAACCGCCCATGCCGCATTGGACAAGGTCGGGTTGACCGGGGCCGATGTGGACTGGATCGTGCCGCATCAGGCCAATCTGCGGATTATCGCTGCCACTGCGCAGCGCATGCAAGTGCCGATGGACCGGGTCGTGGTGACGGTGCAGGACCATGGCAATACCTCCGCCGCGTCAATCCCGCTGGCCCTGTCAGTGGGGGTGCAGCGTGGCCAGATCAAGCCCGGTGACCTGCTGGTGACCGAGGCGATTGGCGGCGGCCTCGCCTGGGGTGCTGTGGTGTTGCGCTGGTAGCGCAACCAAAGGCAATTGTGTTGTGCTGGCAGAGGAAGTTCGCTCGCAGGTCACCTTCTGCAAGCCCTTGATATTGACTCTAAAATACCGCTTGCCCTAAGGTTGCCAAAATGAGGGGGATCATGATGGCAGAAAAGACTTTGACCCGGATGGATTTGGCAGAAGCCGTGCACGCCCAGGTGGGCCTGTCCCGCAATGACAGCGCGACCTTGGTAGAGGCGGTGCTGGGCCATATCTCGGATGCGCTGGTCGCCGGGGAATCGGTAAAAATCTCGTCATTCGGGACATTCTCGGTGCGCGACAAAGCCGCCCGGGTCGGCCGAAATCCAAAGACCGGCCAGGAAGTGCCGATCAATCCGCGCCGCGTTCTGACATTCCGGTCATCGCATCTGATGAAAGACCGGGTTGCCGATGGCAACAAAGGCTAGCAGATGATCAAATCGCAAGGCGCGTTCAGGACCATCAGCGAAGTGTCTGAATGGCTGGATACGCCAACGCATGTGCTGCGATTCTGGGAAAGCAAGTTCACCCAGATCAAGCCAGTCAAACGCGCCGGTGGCCGCCGTTATTACCGCCCCGAGGATATGGCCCTGCTGGGTGGCATTAAGACTCTGCTGCATGAACAGGGCCTGACGATCAAAGGTGTCCAAAAATTACTGCGCGATCAGGGTAATCGCCATGTCATGGCACTGGGCCCGGCGGGCCTTCCAGACCTAGCTCCGGCTGAAGAATCAGCCAGGCCGGTTGATGCGGCACCAAGCATTGCCCCTCCGCAATCGGCACGCCCTGTCCAGGTCATCGCAGAGCCACGCAAAGCTCCGCTGATCCGTCGGGCCGAACCTGTGCCCACGGCCCCGGCGTTTTTGCATGCATTGGCCAAGGCTGACCGGCGCGCCATGATGCAGCGTGTGGCCCGCATCGCCCCCCTTGTTGCCCACCTGACCGAGATCAGGGATCGGATGGCGCAGGGTTGATTGGGGTTA
>JANOMH010000069.1:0-2803 GCA_031420215.1 Rhodobacterales bacterium
CCTTGCCATGGGCATTGACACCAACACGCCCACGGGCAGGCTGATGTTGACCCTGCTGGGCGGCGTGGCTGAGTTCGAACGCACCATCATGCTTGAGCGCCAGCGTGAGGGCATCGCCAAGGCCAAGGCGGATGGCAAGTATAGGGGCCGCAAGCCCACAGCCATGGGTCAGGCCGATGCCGTTCTGCGGCTCAAGGCAGAGGGTCTGGGGGCCACCCAGATCGCCAAGCAGTTGGGGATTGGTCGGGCCAGCGTTTACCGGGTGATTACCCATGCTGCTTTACCACAGGCTTAACAGCAATCATGAATGGGTTTTTGCTGCCCGGCATCACTGGCATATCGCTCTTGCGACAAGTGCCCCTTGTGTGGAGACGACTCTTGAAAAAGGCGTTATGTTTTGCGGCAATGACTTTGGCATCAGGCCACACCGCTGCAGCTTGGACTCAATACTATTGCACCATCGAAAAGACCGTTGGCTTTATGGGCGGAGGTGGGGAGGCACAGGCCTTTGAACGCGGGCCTAGACAAAGCTTTGTAGTTCGCGGCGACACGTTTCATCTGGGTCGGTTCACCCTTGATGACGAAAATGGAAGCGAGTGCTACCTTCGCCCTCGCGGCGATTTTACGCTAGCTACCTTGGTATGCGAGGAAGAACGGACCCGTATTGAGATTGCGTTGCTGACTCTAAACTTCACCTACTTAAACAGCTTTGGCTGGCTGGACGGAGACAGCATTACCACGTCGCTTTCGATAGGGACTTGTGAAGAGCGCTAAAGAAGGCCGCAACTAAGTGCGGGCCTGAAAGATGCTGAAACGATGAGACCTTTGAGGGGGGATAATGCTTTTTGCTCCATCAAAAGTCGGCTGTTCAATCGAGACCAAAACCGATACACACCCGATACACACAGGTCCAAACACAGGCCTGTAACCTACTGGAAACATAGCGCTTTTCATGGTCCTTGATGCTCTCTGGGGGCACCATTTTCCATGTCAAAAACGTCCGGTGACACCCATAAAACCCTTGTATATAAGGGATTTTGGCTGCAATGTTGATCCGACGTTGTCCAGCCTGATCCGGCTGCCAACCCCCAGATTGGGGGTATGTTCGGGGGTTCGGTGACAAAGCGAAAATGAAACGCACCCCCCAGATGCGTTTTTGGCGATGCAAAGATTCGGTCGCTGCACTCCACCGACAAACCCTACAAGGTGGCCGATTTTGAAGGGCTGTTCCTGCTGGTCAAAGTGTCGGGGGCAAAGTCGTGGCGGTTTAAGTGCCGCACCTTTGGCAAAGAGAAACAACTGGTGATCGGCGACTACCCGGCGATCAGCCTTTCGGCGGCGTGGCAGGCCCGTGATGCCGCAAGGGCCAATCTGGCCAAGGGTGCGAACCCCAATGACATCAAACAGCACAAAGCCCTGATGGAAGGCGAGGCTATTCATTGGGAAGCGATATGAGCTTTTGCGTCGCCGATTTGACCCGGAAGCACAAGAAATTTGATGATACCGATGGTAGAATTGAAGCGATGGGTGATCGAAACAAAGATCGATGTGACCCCTGATTTTGTCCGGTTTATCCTCAGAGTCTGATTCAAAACTCTTTGAATGATGTCATGGCCTTGCCAGCAGGCGGATAAGGCGGCGGATGTGGGCGATAAGCAGCCATGCCTCGGCGCTGGCAATGGTTTTCTCCTCGGTGCTTCGCCATGCGACGGCAGCGTCCGAGCCATGCGACGGTGCGCGCGACCACCCATCTTCGGGGAGTGACTTCAAATCCGGTCGCGGTGTCGGAGCGCTTGACGATCTGGATGGTCCAGCGCCCGATCTTCTCCAGGGCCCGCCGCAGCTTTGGCCGGCCATCGCCGCCATCGGCGAAGCTATGACGCAGCAAAGGAGAGGTCGTGGCGATGGATTTCAGCACCTCCGGCGCACCATTGCGATCCTGAACATCGGCCCCGTGGCCGACAAGGCCGACCAGAAAAGGTCGCACGTCCGATCGCATGGCGCGCCATAGCGACCAGATCGTGGTTGATTTCCCGCAACAGGCCGCTGCTGCGTAAGCGATGCGGCCGCCCCGTGGTTTCGGCCTGAGGCAATTTCGGGCATGCCGCCCTGCAACTGAGTTTGCGGGAGGTTTGCTGTGGCGCCCCAAATTGAGCACCGGATGGAGGTTCCCAGTCGTAGGGGAGTTTCGCGCGTCGAGGTTCTGGATGGGCCGACGGGTCGGCGGCGTTGGCCGGACGAGATCAAGGCGCGGAGTGTGGCCGAGAGCCTGGCGCCTGGGGCCCGGGTTTGTGACGTGGCCGAGAAGTATGGGTTGATCGCGCGGCATGTTTCGCAATGGCGTGGCCTTGCCCGGCAAGGGAAGCTGATTTTGCCGGACCATGGCGCTGCCGCTTTTGTGCCGCTCGTCCTGGAGCGGGCGACCACCCCCGATCCGGTTGAGGCGAAGACAGATCCTGGGGTGGTCAAGGTCGAGATCGCCGGTGCGGTGCTGCATGTCGCGTCAGATTGCAGCCCGGATCGTGCGGCGGCCTTGGCGGCGGCGTTGAAGAGGGCCCTGTGATTTTTCCGGATCAGACGGTTCGGATCGTGATCGCGACCAAGCCGGTGGACTTCCGCAAAGGCCACGATGGGCTGGCTGCCATGGCGCAGACCGAGTTGGGTTTTGCCCCGAAGGCGGGCGTTATGGTGGTGTTTCGCTCAAAACGCGGAGACCGGGTGAAGGTCTTGTTCTGGGTGAGCCATGATCGCGCCACTGGTTCAAGCGACCATGGCGCAAGAGCGGGATCGTGATGATTTACAA
>JANOMH010000070.1:0-2448 GCA_031420215.1 Rhodobacterales bacterium
GGGCTGCGGATGACAATTGCAGGGGCAGGACTGGCGCGCAAGGACCGGTTGAGCGGGATCACATTGGTGGCGATCGCGACGCTGGTCTGGGCCTCGGGTGGGTTGTTTACCCGGCTTATGCCGTTTGATTTATGGACCATCGTGTTCTGGCGCGGGGTGTTTGCCTGCCTGTTTATCGGGGCCTATCTGCTGTTTCGCCTTGGCCGACAGACATGGGCCGCCCTGACCGGGGCAGGACCAGAAGGCTATCTGGTGGCGCTGTTTTCGGCGGCCACAATCACCCTGTTTCCCGCCGCCTTTCAGACCACATCCATCGCCAATGCCTTTACCATTGTCGCCACGTTACCGTTTGTGACCGCCGGGATTGCCTGGCTCTGGATGCGCGAGCGCCCGTCGCGGGCCACCATGCTGGCCAGTGGCGTGGCCCTGCTGGGGATGCTGATCGTCTTTGGACCGACCACAGTCGGCCCCCGGTTGGGAGACCTGTTTGCAGTGTTGGGGGTGGTCAGCCAGGCGCTGATGACAGTGATCATCCGGCGCAATCCGGCGGTGCAGATGTTGCCCATGGCTTGGCTGGCCGTGGTGATCAGCGTGCTGGTGGCGCTGCCTTTGGCGCAACATCTGGGCGATTTGAGTGGGCGGGATTATCTGGTGGCAGCCGGGTTCGGGCTGGGGCCGATGACCTTGGGGATGATGCTGTATGTCATCGGTTCGCGGTTGTTGCCCTCGACCCTGACCGCGCTGATCAACACCATGGAGGCCCCTTTGGGGGCCGCCTGGGCCTGGGTTGGTGTGGGTGAGGCGCCAGCGCTGGAGACGGTGATCGGCGGTGGGATCGTGATCGCCGCCGTGTTCTGGCGGTTGTTGCGCGAACGGGGGGCCGAGCCGCCGGGCGCACAGGCCTGAGCCGATTTTGGCCCGGCCGCCGCTGTCCATTGAGATTTTACAATTGCGGTGTTAGGTTGGTGCCATATCCGGCGTCTGGACCAGCTTTTTGGCGCGCCACTTTGGAGGACGATGATCTGTCTCTTGATATTGTTAAAGCAGGTGCCGCAACCGGACCTGTTGATGCGGCGGGTGCCGCAACCGGGCGTGGTTCAATGACCGCTGCTGATTTGCCCCCAACCGGGCATAGTCTGTTGGATGCTGTTCTGGCCTCGCTGGATGATGACAAGGCCGAAGATGTGGTCCATATCGACCTGCGTGGCAAGTCCGAGATGGGCGATTACATGGTTATCGCCACCGGCCGTTCAACCCGCCAAGTCACTGCTATGGCAGAGAAACTGGTGGACCGGCTGAAGCAATCGCATGGCGTGTTGTCCCGTGTCGAAGGCCGCGAAACCGGCGATTGGGTGCTGATTGATGCAGGCGACGTGATCGTGCATCTGTTCCGCCCCGAGGTGCGGGATTTCTATCAGCTGGAAAAGATGTGGATGCCCGGTGGCCATACCACTATGCCCACCCCGGCTGGCAGCATGGCTGATAAAGAAGTCTGATGCCCGTCCTATGAAAGTAACGGTTTGCGCCGTGGGCCGCCTGCGGGCTGGCCCGGAAAAGCTGTTGATCGATGACTATCTGCTGCGATTCGACCGGACCGGCCGGGCGTTGGGGCTTGGGCCGGTGTCACTGGTCGAGGTTGAGGATAAAAAGGGCGGCGGCATGGCTGCAGAGGGCCTGTTGCTGGCCCGTGCGGTGCATGAGGGTGCAGTTTTATGCGTGCTGGATGAACGCGGCGAGATGATCAGCTCGCCGGCCTTTGCAGGCCGTCTCGCCAGTTGGCGCGATGCGGGCCGCGATCTGGCTTTTGTCATCGGTGGCGCAGATGGGATTGATCCAGGCTTGCGCGCCCGTGCCGATGCGGCCCTGTCCTTTGGTCCGATGGTCTGGCCGCATATGTTGGTGCGTATCATGCTGGCCGAGCAGTTGTACCGCGCGGCGTCGATATTGGCGGGGGCGCCGTATCATCGGGTTTAGAAGAACTTTTTATGCGCTCCGCGCGGGGATATTTAAGACCCAAAGAAATACAAGATCGGGTTCACCTTGGCCTGCGGTACGGTTATGTGTGCAGGGAATTGGGGAGAGCGTCAGATGAGCCATCCGAAACCTGTGGTCTTGTGTATTCTGGATGGCTGGGGCAAGCGCGCTGATCCGTTTGCCAATGCACCGCTCTTGGCCGATGTGCCCAACTTCAACCGGCTTATGGCCACTTGTCCGCAGGCCGAACTGATCACCCATGGCCCGGATGTGGGGCTTCCGTGCGGCCAGATGGGCAATTCCGAAGTCGGCCATACCAATATTGGTGCGGGCCGCGTCGTCGCTATGGATCTGGGCGCGATCGATCTGGCGATTGAGGAGGGGACGTTTGCCACCAACCCGGCGCTGGTCGGGTTTATTGCGGCGCTGCAGGCTTCGGGCGGGGTGGCGCATCTGATCGGCGTAATTTCGAAT
>JANOMH010000071.1:0-2964 GCA_031420215.1 Rhodobacterales bacterium
CAAACGACAAGTCACCCCGGCGCTGATTGCTTTTGCCGCAGCCATTGCAGGGGCATTGTTGACCACGCGGCTGCCGACCGACCTGATCCGCCTTGGGCTGCCTGTCTTGCTGATTGCCATCGCGCTGTTTTTTGCGTTCAAGCCGGGGTTGACTGACACAGACCGGGCCCGCCGGATCACGCCTGCGGTGTTTGCGCTGACCCTGGTGCCGTTGATCGGCTTTTATGACGGGCTGATCGGTCCTGGTGCGGGGGCGTTCTATATGCTGGGGTTCGTGACTTTGGCCGGGTATGGCGTGCTGAAAGCCACAGCGCATACCAAATTACTGAATTTCGCTTCAAATCTTGGGGGCATGTTGGCCTTTGCATTGGTGGCCACGCCATGGTGGACAACAGGGCTGGCCATGGGGGCGGCGCAGGTCGCTGGGGCGACGGTGGGGTCGCGGGTGGCGATGCGGGTGGGCGCAAACGTGATCAAACCCGTGCTGGTCATCACCTCGACCGCGCTGGCGCTGTGCCTGATCTGGCAGATGATTTAAGCCAAGGTCGCCGCCGGTTTGACCGATCCGACCAGAACTCCACGCCGGTTCAACATCACCGTATTGATCAATCTAAGGGCGGCAGGATGCCCCGCATCCAACACCCCAAGCTTGATCAAGACCGCCGCGATCACCGCTTCTTTGGCCCGCTCGCTGCCATCCACGATCTTTAGCGCCACGCCAAGCCGCTGCTCTGGCAGGATTGCGACATAGGCTCCATCCGCTCCGCCCTTGATCGCCACGCGCCCACCGCTGGCCCGCATCAGCTCGGTGCAAGCCTGCCCTTCGCCCGACACAAGTTCCGGGAATGCAACCATTGCGGCGATAAGCCGTTGCTGCGCCCCGGCCCGCAGACCGGACCGGTCCTGCGCCGTGGCGAATTGCGCCATGGCACGGGCCAGTCCATGGACCGAGGTTGCATGTGACGGGGCTGAACAGCCGTCGATGCCATAGCAGGGGCTGTTTTCGCCGGTCACATCCTCGAACGCGGCAAACACGGCTTTTTGCACCGGATGGTCGATGTCGATGTACTCGGCCCCGCCGCCCAAGTGCTGATTCAGCGTCAAAAAGCCGGAATGCTTTCCAGAGCAGTTGTTGTGATACTGGCAGGGGCTCTTGTCGGTCTTGATCAGCCGGTCACGCGCGGGCAGATCATTCGGCACCTGCGGTCCACAACGGAAATCGGCGTCCGTCAATCCAAGCCCGGCCAGCCATGCCTGCACCCGGTCGGTATGTATTGCCGCGCCCTGATGCGACGCACAGGACAGCGCCAGCTGATCCACCCGCAGGCCAAAAGCATCGGCCGCACCACTTTCGATCAGGGGCAGGGCCTGGATCATCTTGAAGGCTGAGCGGGGATAGATCACCGCCGCCGGGTCGCCCCAGCTTTGGACAATTTCGCCATCCGCCCCGGCCACAACGATATGCCCTTGGTGGACACATTCCACCAAATCGCCGCGCCATACCTCGATCAGATCAACCGCAGCCATCGCCATTCCCCTGTTTCAGCGCCTTTCCGCGCAAACATGTGACCAATCAGGGCTTTCCCCCCCTGCTGGTTATTTGCTAAACCTACCGCTATCGGGTTGAACCTGGTCCTGCCAGTGTAAAAACGGTGTCGTCAGATGCACCTGCTGGCCAGACCGATCAGAGGCAAGCACAGCTTGGAGGCTGGGGAATGATTTCAGGACTACTTCGCATCGGCGGCGTCATGGCCGTGGCCACATGGGCCACAGCACTGACCGCACAAGGCACCACCGACAACCGGGTCGGTGCCAGTACGGATTGGAGCGTCTTTCAGGAAACCGATCCGGTGGAATGCTTCAGCGTTTCTGCGCCCCGAGATTCGACGGCGACCCGCGATGGCGAGGCCGTCGAAGCCAACCGGAGCGAGATCCAGCTTTTCGTGCTGTTCCGCCCGGCAGCCAGCGTATCCGGGCAAGTGGCCTTTACCGGCGGCTACCCGTTTGCCAGCGGCTCGACCGTGTCGCTGGATGTCGGCGGCACTGTGTTTGAGCTGTTTACCGAAGGCGAATGGGCCTGGCCCGCCACCCCCGAGGATGACTCCGCCATTGTCGCCGCGATGAAACGTGGGTCAGATGCAGTGGTCACTGGTCAATCAGGCCGGGGCACTGTCACCAAGGACACGTTCAGCCTGTCAGGCTTTACCGCCGCCGTGGACGAGGCGCAAAGCCGCTGCGCCAGCTGATGTGATCAGCGCCGGAGCCTCCGGCGGGAGTATTTTTTCAACTCCGAAAATCAAACGGCAGAGGATTCATTTGGAATCCTCTGCCGTTTTGCTGTATGCGACCCACTTACCCCGCCCAAAGGCCCGCCATGACCGCCATCACCCAAGACCTGCTGACCATCAAACGCATCCTGCCCGAGGGGCCGGTCAACCTGATCGGGCTGACCCGGGATGGGCTGCGCGCGGCGTTGATTGCCGCAGGAACCCCTGAAAAACAGGCGAAAATGCGTGTGGGGCAGGTCTGGCAATGGCTCTATCACTGGGGGGTCCGCGATTTTGTACAGATGACCAATCTGGCCAAGGACTATCGCGCGCTGCTGGCCGCGAATTTCGTCATTGCCTTGCCCGAGATCGTTACCAAGCAAGTCAGCACAGATGGCACCCGCAAATATCTGGTCCGCATTGCTGGCGGCCACGAGGTTGAGGTGGTATATATCCCGGAAACCGACCGGGGGACGCTGTGCATATCGTCTCAGGTTGGCTGCACCCTGACCTGTTCGTTCTGCCATACCGGCACCCAAAAACTGGTCCGCAACCTGACCGCCGGGGAGATTGTGGGCCAGATCATGCTGGCCCGCGATGATCTGGGCGAATGGCCGACCCAGGGCGCGCCCAAGAACGAGACCCGGCTGCTGTCGAATGTCGTTCTGATGGGCATGGGTGAGCCGCTGTATAATTT
>JANOMH010000072.1:0-1824 GCA_031420215.1 Rhodobacterales bacterium
CCGACATCAAACAAAAACCCATCCGGCCCCAGCCCGCTTTGGCCCGTCATCAAGACCCGGCCGCCACCCGCGACATAGGCTTTGACCCGCGCTACATAAGTTGCGTCCAAGGTGATCACATCGGGCAGGATCAGCAGTTTATAGGGCGCAAGGTCACTTTCCAGATCAATCACATCAAAGGCAAACTGCCCTTCCAGCAGCACCCGGACCCCACCATGATCGGCCCCATTGAACCGCAGATCAGACTGGCCCGGAATGCCGACCAGACCGGGGCGGGACGCGGCCTCGGCGGATAAAAACGCGATATCGGCGCGGTTTTCGCTGTCTTTGACCCAAGCCTCGCGTTCGGCGACCCATTGATAGGCGGGGGCGATGACCGCCATGGTGGAGCTGTCAATCGCTGCGGTCGGATGCAGATGGTCACCGATCGAACAGCGCGCCCCATGCGCCAGCATCGCGCCACATTCGTACAACAAGGCGTCGGGTTTCTTGTAGCCGCCGACTTCGCCCCAATGGAAATGGAATTTGCCGGTCATGCCAAGGAACGGCAAGGGCAGTTTATCGGCATAGCGGGCGGACAGTGGGAAATGGTCATAGCCCCAACCAGCGGTGGGCAGGCTTTCCAGTTCCAGATGGGTGTAATGGGTCAGGTAATGGCTGCGATTGCCGCGCCGGATATGGCCGGAGTTGAAAAACAGCGGCATCGCCGGGTCGTGTTTGCGCACCGCGCCGCGCACCCGTTCAAAGAAATTTTCGACCGACAGCTCGGTGAACTTGTGCAGATCGGTCGGGTTGGTCCAATCCAGCCCCAGCGCCTCCATCTTGGTCTGCGCGCTGGCGCTGACCGAAGGAAGTTGGAAACAGATGTCCATGAAAACCCCGTCCGCGTCGGGGTAACGACGCATCATTTCGTCGACCTGGGCGCAGAGATAGTCGAGGTAAGGCGTTGAATAATCAAGAAACGCCCAGCCCGCCCCATTGGGTTCGGCAAGGTATCGCGGACTGCCGCCCTCGGGACTAACTGTGCGCCATTCGGGGTGATTAAAGGCCGCCAACTCGTCCCATGTGGCCGTGGTGTAGATCGGCGCGTTGATCCCCACCGCATGCAGCGCGTCGATCTGCCCGCGCAACAGGTCAAAATCAAGACCGGGGTGGATTTGGCCGACCGTCGTGGGGTGGTAGGAATAGCCGTGATGGCATTTTGAGAACACGGTGACACTGTCCACATGGGCGTCCTTGAACGCCTGTCCAAAGGCTTTGGGATCAAACCGAGACCCAATGCCGGGGATGCGGCCCGAGGTGTGGAAATCTAGGTGAATCTGGCGAAAACGCATGGGTGCAGCCTTTGGTTAAGCGGGGATTTGGGTGGGCCAGGCAATGGCCCGGTCTTTGGCATCAAACAGATAAACCGCAGCGGGGCTGATCCCGACGCGCAGCGGATCGCCATGGCGGGCGGTGATCTGCTGGTTGCGGTGGACCGCGAAATAGCCTTCATGGCTTTCGCTATCAAAAGCGCGCAGGGGGCCACCGTTCAGGTAAAGCAGGGTTTCGCGGCCAAGGCTTTCGATCACGGCGACTGTGCCGTCCAGCATCCAGCTGCCGGCGGGATGATCGACAAAGGCTTCGGGGCGGATACCAATAGTGACGGCATCGCCTTCACGGGGCAGGATGCCATCCAATGGCACAGTCATTGACCCGGCCAACCCATCGGCGGTCAGCGTAACGCTGCCCGGCACCACCTGCTGCACCCGACCCGCAATGAAATTCATCCGGGGCGAACCCAGAAATCCGGCCACAAACCGATTGACCGGGCGGTTATACAGA
>JANOMH010000073.1:0-2353 GCA_031420215.1 Rhodobacterales bacterium
CCGCCTGCGCCCTTGCCGCAATCGTATTGTTCTGGCTATGAGTCCTGAGCCTAGGCTACTTCATGGCTTTATTGGGCCGAGAGAGGGTTTGTGCGTTGAAAAAAGGTGAAATTGAAGTTCCGTCAGACTTCTCTGGTGTAATATATAAGAACTTTGACACAAACGAAGGGTGGAAAAGGTCTTTACTTCTCGAGTTACAATCAGCCGGTTTTAAGGTCGATCCTGCAGCATACGAGTGAAACACTCACCCCGCCTCATCCTCCAGATGCAGCTTGATCTCCACCAGCACCTTCTGCAGCTCCACGGCCTCTCTCAACAACCGCTTGGCCTCGTTGATCGAAATAACCCCGTCGCTGGTGGACAGATTATACTCAGCCATCAGCATCGCGAACCGTTGCGACAGGGTGATCACGTCGGTATTGATGCCGCCCTTGGTATTGCGCAGGGTTTGCTCGATGTTCAGGGTGCTGCCCTTCAGTTCGGCCAGCGCCGATGTCACATGCGGGTAACTTGCCGCAGCTTCCAGTTGCGCCACAGCATCCACCGGCATGAACCGGTCGACATGTTCGGGGTCATCGGAATAATACCGGCCTAAGGTTGCCTTGGACTTGCCGGTCAACCGACAGGCGGCCTCGATTCCCACGTCCTTGACCAGCGCCTCGGTGTGTTTCTTGAGGTAGCTGTGCATCGTGCTCATCTTGTGATCCTGACCATGGGGAAACCGCAACCGCCTTTCCCATTAATACACCTGCACAAACTTGTCATTGAGAAAGGCGTCCCGGGGGTATCGGGAAGGGTACGAGTTGCGGTGCTGCGACGCACTGGACGGGTCAGGGGTCACTCCCCATCAAACGGTCAGACCCAATCGTCTGGCCGTTTTTGTGACCCCTGGCCCGCTGTTCGACTTGCGCGGCTGGGCTGGCATGCTGGTGCCATCCCGGTCGGCGCGCAGGGGACCAAGACCAGGCGTCAGCATTGAGCCAGGCTAACAGGCAAGTGTTCTGTCAGCCGGTGATTTGTGCATCTTGCAAATCACTGGCCGGCAGGGCTAGGAACGCGAATGGCCAAGCTGTATTTCAATTATTCCACGATGAATGCGGGCAAATCGACTGTGTTGCTGCAAGCTTCGCACAACTATGTCGAGCGTGGGATGCAGACCTGTCTGATCACCGCCCAGTTTGACAATCGCGCCGGTCACGGCCGGATCGAAAGCCGGATTGGCATTGGCGCCGACGCCGATACTTTTGCGCCGGGCGAGGATCTGTTGGCCAAGATCGCCGCCCGGCTGTCGGCAGGCCCCTGCGCCTGCGTATTCATCGACGAGGCACAGTTTCTGGACCCGGCGCAGGTCTGGCAACTGGCCCGCGCTGTTGATGATCTGGCGGTCCCGATCATGTGCTTTGGCCTGCGGGTGGATTTCCGGGGCGAATTGTTTCCGGGCTCGGCTGCTTTGCTCGCTTTGGCAGATGAAATGCGAGAGGTCCGCACCATTTGCCATTGCGGGAAGAAAGCGACGATGGTGGTTCGCAAAGGCCCCGATGGCCGGGTTCTGACCGATGGCGATCAGGTCGCTATTGGTGGAAACGAGCGCTATGTGTCGCTCTGCCGCCGTCATTGGCGCGAAGCCGTGGGCGATACTCCGGCATGAACCGCAAAGCCGTGATCATTGTCGTCGGGCTATCCTTGCTCGGGCTGGCCGAGCGGTTGGTGAACCGGGTCCAAAACCCGTCCACCGGCCTGCCCCATGTCGAGACCCCACATTTCACCCTGGCCGGAAAGCCGGGCGAATGCGTCACTGAACCCGTTCTGCTGGCTGCCATTGCCGCCCAAGGCTGGGTTGCCCGCCCCGAAACCCCGGATTTCTGCGCCCGCCCTGACGGATTGCAGGATTGGCTGGTAGTGTCCAACGGGGCCGCCGCCCCAACCCATATGGCCTTTGATGCCACGGGCTGCTTGGCTGAATGGACCCCGTGCGAATGAAAAATGCTCTTTCCCGCCGCTTTCAGGTCAGCTCGATCTTTGCCGCCTATGCCGCCGCAGGGATTTACGGGGGCACTTATATCGCGTCCTTGCCTGCCCCAAAAAGGCGATCAGCGGTTTGTCAGATGCCCGCTTCGGCCTGCTGCTGACCATGACCACCATCGGCGGGATCGTATCGATGTAAGCCCTTGGCCGATACCTGCACCGGGTGCAGGTTGTGGCCATCCCGTTTTCGCTGTTTGCTTTTGCCGGTGGCATGGTCCTGATGGGGTTGGCGCAGGGGCCGGTCACCCTGGGACTGGCCATGCTGTCCGCCGGGGCCGCATCGGGCACGCTGGACGTATCCCTGAACATGCGGGTAGCCCGGATCGGG
>JANOMH010000074.1:0-36239 GCA_031420215.1 Rhodobacterales bacterium
GGCATAAGCCTCTAGCGTTATTGGGCCAGCGTATCCCATGGATTTCAGCGCCTTGGCAATGCCCGGCCAATTCACCTCTCCTGTGCCCGGTTCCATCCGGCCTGGCACGTCTGCCACCTGAATCTCGCCGATCCATGGCAGGGATTTGCGGCACAGCTCGATCAGGTTCCCCTCGCCGATCTGGGCATGATAGAGGTCAAGGTTCATTTTCAGGCGCGGGTGGTTGATGGCTGACACCAGCGCCAGCACTTCTGCGGCGCGGGCAAGCGGCACGCCGGGATGATCGACCGCCAGATTGAGGTTTTCCAGTGTAAAAGTCACATTCAGCTCGTCGGCCAAGTCGACAACCCGGTCCAGCGTTTCGCGAGCCTTTAGCCACATCGCCCCGGTGACCACCTGCACCGGGCGCACTGGCAGACCGCCGTCGCCCAAGGCAGCGCCCAGCAGGTTCAGCCGGGCCACCCCCAGCCGCTTGCCCACAACTGCGGTTTCGCGCGCAGTGGCCAGCAGTTCGGCAGCCCCTGCATCATCGGTCAGCCCGCCGCGTAAAAAGCCGTTCATGATGGAAAAGCTGGCTCCTGTCGCCTCCAGCTTGGCCAGATCAAGCTGCGGCCAGTTCCACAGGCCCACGCCAAAGCCCAGCTCTTTCAGGCGGGAACAGCGCCAGTCTATTGGTTTGTCGCGCCACAGCATTTCGGCGCAGGCGGCAAGGGGGAATGTCATGTCTGTCAGCCTTTTTGTGGCGCGTGGCCTGGATTGGTGTTCGTTTAGCCGCCAGTCGGCGATTTTAACCCTGTTATCGCCACGCCGTCGGCCATCAGTTCTGTGATCAGTTGGCGGAAGTTGCAATCACGTCCGCGTCCGCTTTACCTTTCGGGCGATTTTCGCGGCCTTGGTCCGGGCGGGGCCCGGTTTGCGCGGTGCTGATTTGCCAAACCGCCGGGTCGGACCCTTGGGCAGGATGCGTTCGTCCAGCGAGATCAGCTCAAGGATCAACCCGCCCGACACCGGCACAGCCTCGGCCAGTTTGACCACCACGCGCTGACCCAGCCCGATCATCAGGCCAGTGGTCGCCCCCGTCAGGGTTTGACTGTCGGCGTCATGGTGAAAGAACTCATTGCCCAAGGATCGGATTGGGATCAGCCCGTCGGCCCCGGTCTCATCCAACTTCACAAACACCCCAAACCGGGCGATGCCGCTGATCCGGCCTGGAAATTCCGCGCCGATCCGTTCAGACAGAAAGGCCGCCAGATAGCGGTCGGTGGTGTCCCGTTCGGCTATCATCGAGCGGCGTTCGGTATCGCTGATCTGCTGGCCGGTTTCGTCGAGTTGTTCGATATCAGCGGGCGACAGGCCATCTGAACCCCAACGATGCGCCGAAATCAGCGCCCTATGCACGATCAGGTCGGAATAGCGCCGGATGGGAGAGGTGAAATGCGCGTAGTTCCGCAAGGCCAGCCCGAAATGCCCAAAATTTTCAGGCCCGTAATAGGCCTGCGTCATGCTCCGCAAGGTCGAGATGTTGATCAGTTCCGCGTGATCCGTGCCCTTGGCCTGTTCGAGCAGCCGGTTCAAATGCGAGGTTTTCAGCACCTGCCCCTTGGCCAGCACCAGCCCGGTCGATTGCACCACTTCGCGCAACCCATCCAGCTTGGTCGGGCTGGGTTCCTCGTGCACCCGGAACAGCAGCGGGGTCTTTTTAGCGATCAGCGTTTCGGCGGCGCAGACATTGGCCAACACCATGAATTCCTCGATCAGCCTATGCGCATCCAGCCGGTCCTTGAAGGCCACCGACGTGACTTTGCCCGCGTCGTCCAGTTCGATCCGCCGTTCAGGCAGGTCCAGTTCCAGCGGCTGTCGGTCGGTCCGGGCCAGAACCAAAGCGGCATAAGCGGCGTAGAGCGGGCGAATAACGCTGTCCATCAGCGGCGCGGTCTGCGCATCGGCTGCCCCGTCCATCCCGTATTGGACCTGTTCATAGGTCAGGCTGGCGTGGCTTTGCATCATCGCCCGGGCAAAGCTGTGCCCGGTTTTGTGCCCGGTGGCGTCGATCTGGATTTTCACCGCGATCACCGGGCGGGGAACACCTTCGTGCAGTGAACACAGGTCGCCGGACAGCGTGTCGGGCAGCATTGGCACTACCCGATCGGGGAAATAAGTTGAATTGCCGCGCAGCCGGGCCTCGCGGTCAAGCGGGCTTTGGGGCCGGACGTAATGGGCGACATCGGCGATGGCGACCCAGATGATATGCCCGCCGTGGCCGTCAGGTTCGGCATAACAGGCGTCATCATGGTCACGCGCGTCAGAGGGGTCGATCGTGATGAGTGGGAGCGCACGCAAATCCTCGCGCCCGTTTTTGGCAAAGTCCATCGGCGCCGGCCTCGCCGCATCGGCGGCGGCGATGACCGCATCGGGGAAATGGTCGGGAATGCCATGCTGGTGAATGGCGATAAGGCTGACAGCGCGGGGCGCAGTGGGGTCGCCCAGCCGGGCGATGATTTTGGCTTTGGGCAATCCCAGGCGGCCTTTGGGGCCGGCCTGTTCGGCCTCGACCAATTCACCGTCTTTTGCGCCGCCGGTCTGGGTCGCTGAAACGGTCCATTGATGGGCTTCGCCTTTGTCAATCGGCAGGATGCGCCCGCCTTCGGCACTGGCGCGGAAGATCCCGATAATGCGCTGCGGGTTGGCACCGATACGGCGGATCAGCCGGGCCTCGTACCCATCGGCGGTTTGAGTCAGCCGGGCCAGAAACCGGTCACCTGCGCCCATGGCCGGATCAGTGGATTTCGGCAGAAAATGGATTTGCGGCGGGGTATCGTCACTGTCCCATTCCATCGGCGTCGCAAACAAGTCGCCGTCCGCATCGGGGGCAAGCAACTCTAGCACTGAAACCGGGGGCAGGGTGCCATGGTCGCGCACTGACCGGCTGCGCGGGCGCAGATCGCCTGCGCCCTCCAGCTCTTTCAACAGGCGTTTTAGGTCAATCCGGGCCGCCCCCTTGATCCCGAACGCCTTGGCAATATCGCGCTTGGCGGTCAGGCTGGGGTGGTCGGAAATCCATTGCAGGATGGCATCGCGGGAGGGAAGTTGGGTCATGCCCTGCCATTAGCATGCCAAAGTACGCGACGAAAGCGAGGTCGCGCGTCGCGTGGACGCGTGTCAGGCGAAATATTCGGCCAGAATGCGGCCATAAACCCGCTTTAGCGCAATAATATCCGCCACTGCGACCCGTTCATCGACTTGATGCATGGTTTTGCCGACCAGCCCGAATTCGACCACCGGGCAGTGATTTTTCACAAACCGCGCGTCCGAAGTGCCCCCTGTCGTTGAGAGCGCAGGCGTGATCCCGGTTTCGGTCTGGACCGCTTTGGCCACAAGGTCGGACAGCGCGCCCGGCGGGGTAAGGAAGCTTTCGCCCGAGATTTTGACTTTAAGATCGATCCCAACATCGAAATCGGCAGCGGCTTTGGCGGCGTGCCCTTGCATCCATGTGGTCAGCGAGGCACCTGAATGCTGATCATTGAACCGGATATTCACCGTCGCAGTGCAGCGGGCCGGGACCACATTGGTTGCCGGATTGCCAGTGTCGATAGTCACAATCGCCAGATTGGACGGGTCGAAATGCGCGTTGCCGTGATCCAGTGCCTGCGATGACAGCACGTCCATCAGCCGGGCCATCGCAGGCAGCGGGTTTTTGTAGCGGCCGGGATAGGCCGAATGCCCCTGCACGCCCGTCACGGTGACATAGGCGTTCAGCGAGCCGCGCCGCCCGATTTTCATCGCCTCGCCCAGCACCTCAGGGCAGGTCGGTTCGCCGACAAGGCAGACCGACATCGCCTCGTTATGCAGCGCCATCCAGTCGAGCAAGGCGACAGTGCCATCCGTCGCCTCGTCCTCTTCATCCCCGGTGATCGCCAGAATGATGGCCCCATCGGGCGGCGTATCGCGCACAAAATCAATCGCGGCGGCGGCAAAGGCCGAGACGCCGGATTTCATGTCGGTGGCACCCCGCCCGTATAAATACCCATCGCGGATTTCTGCCCCGAACGGGTCCACGGTCCAATCCGCCGGGTTGCCAAGCGGGACCACATCAGTATGGCCGTTAAACCCGAAACTGCGGTTCGCCCCCTGCCGCCCCCAGCGGGCATACAGGTTTGCAATGCCGTTCCGGTCGACGCGGGTGCAGGTGAACCCGGCAGCTGACAACAGCTGCTCAAGCAGCACCAACGCCCCGCCTTCGGCAGGTGTCACCGAGTTGCAGCGCACAAGGGCGGCAGTCAGGGCGACGGGGTCGGTCACGGCTTGGGTCACTGGGGGGCACTCCTGCTGTTGGCCTGTCAGTTACAAGCCGCGGCGTTGGTTTTCCAGCAGATACATCGCAAAGAGCAGGACACATACCGCATCAAGCCCGATCGCAACCCCGGCCTGCTTGGACAGATATTGCCGACCGAACCCCAGAACCAGCCCGATAAACACCAGTTTGCTGACCCCGACCGCCAACAATACCTGCGTTCTGACCGCAGGCACAAGCGCCCCCCAGATCAGCGTGGCCCCGCCAATGGCAATCAACGCCCCCCAGTTGCGCACGATGATCTCGGCCAGCGGGCCTGTCAGGGTTTCGCCAAACATCGAGGTCAGGGCGGCCTGAGGGGCCAGGGCCGCATAGACCATCGTCATGGTCAGCCCGCCCGAGATGATCATGATCGGTTTGATAAAACGTACTACAAATCCCATGGTTTATCCTGCTCGGTTGCAATCAGAAGCCAACCAAATGGCCAAGATGCGCTTGCAATACCATCTATTCGGCAATTCAGACAACCAAAGTGCAATGTTGCGCAACTGTGACAGTGCAGCAGCCCGCATGACCGACCTGCGCATAAACCCCTCACCCATAACGATAATTTGCCCTATCCTGTGATCAACAATAATACCCGAGGCAGGGCAGACCCAAGATCATCCGTGGCAAACCGATCAGGCCACAACATGTAGGTGCTGGGGTATGCCCCACCCGATGGCGTTTGCACTGTCTTTGCCCAAAGGGCGGAGATCAGGCGATGCGCAATTTACGTGGACCAAACCAGCACTATCAGCCGCAGCCCACTCCGGCGCTGTTTTCCTGCATTGCGGGAACGTTGATCCGCACCCCTTTGGGGGAAACCCCGGTCGAAGAGTTGCGCATCGGGGATCTGATCTGCACCGTCGATCACGGGCCACAGCCGTTGTGCAGCGTCCGGTCCGCCCAGGTCGAGGCGTTGGGCGATCTGGCCCCGATCTGTATTCGTGCCGGAACCCTTGGGCCGCATGGCACCCTGTTTGTATCCCCACAGCACCGGATCATGATCCGCGACAGTTTGGCCACGCTGCTGTTCGGTGCGCCCGAAGTAATGGTTGCCGCCCGCGATCTGGTCGATGGCCGGTCTGTTACCCTGATGCAGGGCGGATTGGTGGATTATATTGAGCTTGGGTTTGACGCACCGCAAATGATTTTTGCCCACGGCCTGCCCACCGCCAGCATTCAGCCCGGACAGTGCCGCCTGTTGCGCCGGTTCGAGGCGCAGGTGCTGATGACGGCGGCGGCCTAAACCTCGTCCTTGTCGTAAAACGGCGTCATCTGCGCCACGATGACCGAGTTTTCCTCGAGCGCGCGGGCCATCAGCGCCTGTTCTTCGTCATCAATATCATGCCCATCGGCGAGCCGTTCGTCCAGCGTGCCATAGCCCGAGACATCGAGCGGGTTCATGTCGGCCTGTTTCAGGAGTGCCACGGTCTCGCGCACTGCTTCGGCCTCGTCCACTCCCGACGCATAGCACATCAGCGCCGCTCCGGTGGCCCCATCGGGCAAACCATCACCCGCCTTGCGCCCAACCTCGACCAGCAGGGTAAAGACCTGTTGCGGGCGTTTGGGTTTGTCGTCGGGAGCGGGCTTGGTCATGTTGGCACCTGTCTTGTGGGTCGACCTGACCTCTGACAGGGCGGGGCCGCTTGTCAAGCGGCCCGTGTGATTGGCCCGTGTGATTGGCCCGTGCGATTGGCCCGTGCGGTCAGTCCTTGCGCCCGGTGGTGGCGGCCAAGGCCAGCACGGCCATCAGGCCAACGTCGATATCCCGCGCCTTGATACAGGCGTCGATATTGGCCGCGTCATCGGGGTAGCGGGCGCGGATCCAGCTGAAGTATTCCGGCACCATGGCACGAATCGCGTCGGCTCCGGCCTGGGTGCGGACATGGGTGATCACCAGCACATAGGCCCCCTCATTGAAAATGAATTTGCCGCAAATTGCGCGGTGCGCCCAACTAGCGCAGATGTGGCCGGATGCTGTCAAGGGTGGCATCAAGGACGGCGTCAATATGCGCCCGCCGCGCCAAGGCCCGTTTCCGCCGGGCTGCGTCCAGTGCGTCCAGCGTGGTCAGTTGCATCGGCAGATCAATCAGATAGCCCCATTCCGACAGCTGGCGCCCTGACAAGGACAGCCAGAAATCGCCATAGGACCGGTGGAACTGTGTAGCCAGTTCCGGTGCAAAGGACGGGTGTTTGTCGGGCGCGATCCCAAAGGCCAGATGCTGCCCCTGCGCCATGGCGATGCCGGACAATGCGGCAAAGCACATATGCGCCGGGGTGCAACGGTCGAAAGCGCTGTTAAAGGCGCTTTGATAGTCGCGCGTCTGGGTCAGTTGTTTGCGGGTCGCAAAGGCGATCGTCGGCGGCAGGTCGGTGGGGCCCGCTGGCAACACGGTAGTCGTGGGCACAACCGAAAACGACAGCACGCAGACCCGACCGCCATCGACATGCAGCACGACGCTTAGCCCGCCTTCATACAGCACGTCATTGCCCGGCAAAAGCCGGATGTCGTAGTGGACACCGGCGGCGGTAGCCTCCCACAGAATCAGTCCGGACCGGTGATAGACCTGATCGGCATAATCTGCGCCAAACCGCCCGTCCTCGTGCTGGTAATGGCACAGGGCGGCCTGGGTCCGCTGTGCGGGGGTCAGGCCGCGCGCCAGATAGTGCCGGTGCGACAGATAAAACAGCGGGTCCTGATTACCGTCGGTTTTCACATGATTGTTGAACGCAGCCGAGTTTGCCAGCTGCTGCACCGCCCCCCGGTGCGCCAAGACACGCGCCTTGCGCAGCCCGCGCTGGGCGGCCACCAGAACCGAATATTTCCGGCTGTCCAGCAAGAAGCCTGAAGTCAATGTCTGTAGCAGGGTGATACCAAGCAATCCAAAATCCGCGACTGAAAAGCCAAACCCATGGCAGGACAGCCGCACCTGCCGTGGGTCAAACCGGGCCGAATAGGGTTTAGATGACAGACCTTACCAGATTCGCCTACTAGCCAATTAGATAGCAATCCTGTCCACTCTAACAGGTTGCTGAAAAACTCCCAATCTCCTCCATTTCATGATTCACTCCGGTCAGGCCATGGAGTGCTTTGCGATGCAGGGACGGGATGATCGGGGCGAGGGGATGTTCAGCTATATTCGGCTGGAGGATCGGGTTCCGGCGGATCATCCGTTGCGGGCGATCCGGGTTTTGACGGATGAGGTTCTGGCGGTTTTGGACGGGCGGTTCGAGGCGATGTATTCAGCGATGGATCGGCCCTCCATCCCACCTGAGATGCTGCTGCGGGCGACCTTGTTGCAGGCTTTCTTCTCGGTGCGCTCCGAACGGCAATTGATGGAGCAGATCGACTACAACCTTCTCTTTCGCTGGTTTGTCGGCCTGCCGATTGACGCCGCCATCTGGCATCCGACGGTGTTCAGCCACAACCGGGCCATCCTTTCAGAAGGCGGGGCTGATGGCGGCAGATGTGGCGCGGGAATTCCTTGCGGCGCTGATGGGGTTGGCACAGGTCAAGGCGCTGCTGTCGAGCGATCACTTCTCGGTCGATGGCACCTTGATCGATGCCTGGGCGTCGATGAAGAGCTTTCAGCCCAGGGACGGCTCCGGCCCGCCGCAAGGGCCGGGGCGGAACGGTGAGCGCGACTTTCATGGCCAAAAGCGCAGCAATGAGACCCATGCCAGCAAAACCGACCCCGATGCGCGGCTTTACAAGAAATCAGACGGCCAGCCGGGCAGGCTTTGCTATATGGGACATGTGTTGATGGAGAACAGGAACGGGCTGGCGGTGGAGGCCACCCTGACCCATGCCACCGGCACGGCGGAGCGCGAGGTGACGCTGGTGATGCTGGACCGCAGGACGGGAAAGCACCGCACCACCCCCAACGCCATCACCCTTGGGGTCGACAAAGCCTATGACGTGACGGACTTCGTGGGCGACCTGCGCCGCCGCAACGTCACCCCCCATATCGCCATCAACGGCACGGTGTCGAAACTGGGCCGCGTCTGCAAAACCGCCATCGACGCGGCGACAACCAGCCATCCCGGCTATGCCGTCAGCCAACGCTGCCGCAAGCGCATCGAGGAAATCTTCGGCTGGATCAAGGCCGCAGCAGGCTTCGCAAAGGTCAAAGTTCGCGGCAAACCCCGCGTGGACGCCACCTTCACCCTCGCCGTTGCCGCCTACAACCTGATCCGCATCCCGAAACTGCTGGCAAGACCCGCAACCTGAGCCAAACCCAGGACGACGATACCCAATAGACCCAATCAAAGACACCCAAAGACCAGACCCAAACCGCCAAATCGAGAGCCAAACCCGAAATCTTGAAGAAACAGCGACTTCTTCAGCAGCCTGCTAAGGCGTAGTGTGGATCAAATGTCCGGGTTTGTGCTGGCGCCAGCCTGCTGGGTGCCGCCCGGTCAGTCCCGCAATAACTCATTGATCCCGGTCTTGCTGCGGGTCTGCGCATCGACTTTTTTCACGATGACCGCGCAATACAGGTTGATCCCGCCCTTGGACGGCATCGATCCGGCCACCACAACCGAATAGGGCGGCACTTCGCCAAAGGTCACGGCCCCGGTGTCCCGGTCGACGATTTTGGTCGATTTGCCAATGAATACGCCCATCCCAAGGACCGATCCTTGGCGGATGATACAGCCTTCGACGACTTCGCTGCGCGCGCCGATAAAGCAATCATCCTCAATGATCGTCGGCCCGGCCTGCATTGGTTCCAGCACCCCGCCGATCCCGACCCCACCGGATAAATGCACATTCTTGCCGATCTGCGCACAGGATCCGACCGTGGCCCAGCCATCGACCATCGACCCTTCGTCGACATAGGCGCCGACGTTCACGAAGGACGGCATCAGGACCACATTCTTGCCGATAAAAGCCGAGCGGCGGACGATTGACCCCGGCACGGCGCGGAACCCGGCCTTGCGCCAATCGTCGGCGGTCCAGCCTTGCCACTTCGAGGGCACCTTGTCCCACCAGTTGGCTCCGCCATTGCTGCCCGAAATCTCGGCCATGTCGTTCAGCCGGAATGACAACAGGACAGCTTTCTTGGCCCATTGGTTGACGTGCCAGTCGTTGCCGCGCTTTTCCGCTACCCGCAAGGTGCCGCTGTCGAGTGCGGTCAATGTGGCCTCGATCGCGTCGCGGACCTCGCCCTTGGTGGCCGGGCTGATGGCGTCGCGGGCAACCCATGCGGTTTCGATGGCGGTTTCAAGTGCGGCGTGGGTCATGGTGCGGGTTCCTTATGCGCGGTTCTGCCGGGTTCTAGCGGCCATGGGGGCATGACGCAACATCAGCTAAAAGGCGCAGGCGCCGGGTTCGCGCCACAGACCAGTACCGCGACCTTTTCACCGGGGGCCGGGATGTAGACACCTGCGAGCAAAGCCGCCAATGTCGTGGCCCCGGCAGGTTCGACATATTGGCGCAGGCGATCCCAGAGGAGTTTCTGGGCCTGCGCGATGGCGGCATCACTGACCAACAGGGCAGGCACATTTTGGGCAAGTGCCAGATCATAACACATCCGCCCGATGATCTTGGCCCCCAAGGCATTGGCCGCGATGCCGCTGACTTCGACTGCATGATCGGGCCCATGTTTCAGGGCCATATGCAGGGTGGGCGCAAGTTCAGGTTCGACCGCCACCACTTTGCGCGCGCCGCCCCAATAGGCCAGCGCGCCGCCAATCAACCCGCCACCACCGACGGCGATCAGGACCGTGTCAGCGTCGAGCCCCTGCTCGTCCCATTCCAGCGCCAAAGTCCCTTGGCCGATCAGCGTAGCAGGGGCGTCATAGGCGTGGATCTGCATCGCCCCGCTCTTTGCCGCATAGGCCTGCGCCTTGTCATAGGATTCCTGATAAGTGCCCGGGCTGATCGTCAGTTCCGCCCCGGTGGAGCGGATCAGCCCGATTTTGGCCGGGCCAGCATATTCGGGGACAAAGATATGGGCTTTGTGCCCCAAAGTCCGGGCTGCATGGGCCACCGCTGCCCCGTGATTGCCGCCCGAGGCCGCGACGACACCCCCTGCGGGGACTTGGGTCGACAGCAGGGTGTTGAACGCCCCGCGCGCCTTGAAACTGCCGGTGATCTGGCAATTCTCTAGTTTGATCTGAATGGGATAATCCAGCCCCGGCAGTTGCGCCGTCAAGACAGGGGTGCGCTGGATATAGGGCGCGATCCGGGGCAGGGCGGCGCGGATCTCGGCTTGTGTGACCATTGGCTGGGCTTTCACAGGGTTCATTGGACTTTGTCCGATATCAATGGCATTTCCGGGGGAAAGTAAGCAAGGACGATGCCGCTATGACCCCGATGGACGACCGCCGCCACCCGATGCGCGACAGCACGCAGGACCGTAAGGCGGCAGAACGCACCCCCGACACGCCCCAAACCCGGTCGCCGACCTACCGCCTTGCCTTTGCCGATGATGATTTTCTGGGGCGCGAGGATATGCGCCCGGTCCGGCTGCAGCTTGAGTTGCTCAAGCCCGAGCTGGCGCTGGATGAAGCCGGGATCAATTCGACCATCGTGCTGTTTGGCGGGGCGCGGATTCCGGCAGATGCAGCGTCAGCCCGGACCCCGGCGTTGGCCGCTTTGGCGCATTACTACGACGAGGCCCGCACATTTGCCCGCCGTATGACTGAACTGTCGATGATCGGCGGCGGCACCGAAAATGTCATCGTCACTGGCGGCGGGCCGGGGGTGATGGAGGCGGGCAACCGCGGTGCTGCCGATGCCGGGGGCCAGTCGATCGGGTTGAACATCGTGCTGCCACACGAACAGGCCCCGAACCCCTATGTGACACCGGAATTATGTTTCAATTTCCATTACTTCGCCATCCGCAAGATGCATTTCCTGATGCGTGCCAAGGCGATCTGCGTGTTTCCCGGCGGCTTTGGCACGATGGACGAGATGTTTGAATCGCTGACCCTGATCCAGACCGGCCGGATGGCGGGGATTCCGTTCCTGCTGTTTGGCCGGGACTGGTGGGAGAAGGTGATCAACTGGCAGATGCTGGCCGAAGCAGGTGTCATCGCGCCGCAGGATTTGCAGCTGTTCCGGTTCGTGGAAACGGCGGACGAGGCGATCTTGGCGATAAGGGATTGGCATGGGGCCGAGGAATTGCGCGAGGAATTGCCGGGGCGGTGACATCGGAATTTTCGAAAATTCCGATCCGATTTCTTGGAAGAAATCGGTCGCAAGGCCCAACCATCGTGTTTCGGTCCGGCCTCTTTCCGCGCAAACGGCAGCGTCGTGATTTGCGCTGCCGTTCGGATCAGGTAGGATCACGCCAACAGCAAAAACAGGTGGGCCAGATGCAGATTTCGCGGCGATTGATGAGTTTTGGGCTACTGGCGACAACTCTCTCGGCCTGTGGCGGGCGGGTGTCACAGGGGCAGTCTTTTGCCCCGCGTGCGGCTGATCCCGTGCTTCAGGCGGTTCCGAATGCTGGATATGACGACTGGGTGGCGGGGTTCCGGTCCCGCGCGCTGGGCAACGGGATCAGTGAGGGCACCTATGACGCGGCCTTCAGCAACGCTGGATTTCTGCCCGGTGTGGTCGAACGCGACCGCAATCAGACCGAATTCACCCGGACTTTGGAGGATTATCTGGCGATTGCAGCGTCCGAGGAACGGCTGACCAAGGGCCGTGCGGCGGTGCAGACCTATGGCGGGGTGCTGGCCGAGGTCGAGGGCCGGTATGGGGTCGAGGCCCCGGTCGTGGCCGCCGTCTGGGGGCTGGAGAGTTTCTTTGGCGAAAGGCGCGGCACGGTGCCGGTGATTTCGGCGCTGTCGACGTTGGCGTTTGACGGGCGGCGGGGGGCGTTTTTCGAAAGTCAGCTGATCGCGGCGCTGAAAATCCTGCAAAATGGCGATGTGTCGCCTGCGGGCATGACCGGAAGCTGGGCGGGTGCGATGGGCCATACGAAGTTTATCCCGACCTCGTATCTGGCCTATGCGGTGGATTTCCGGGGCGACGGGCGGCGCGATATCTGGGCGGATGATCCGACCGATGCTTTGGCCTCGACCGGGGCCTACCTGGCCAATTCCGGTTGGACAAGGGGACAACCCTGGGGGGTCGAAGTGCGGCTTCCGGATGGTCTCTCCGGTCCTTTCGGACGCGGCTCGACTCAATCGGTGGGCCAATGGATGGCGGCAGGCGTGCGCGACATGAATGGCGGGCAGGTGCCCGACCATGGCGCGGCATCGGTGATTATTCCGGCAGGGCGCAATGGCCCTGCATTCTTGACGTTTCGCAATTTCACGGCGATCACCCGGTATAACAATGCCGAGAATTATGTGATCGGGGTGGGGCACTTGTCCGACCGGCTGCGTGGGGGCGGTCCGGTGCGGGGGGCATTCCCGCCGGATGCCCAAGGGATGACCATTGCTGACCGGCAGGCTTTGCAGCGCGGGCTGACGGCGGCTGGCTTTGATACCGAAGGGGCGGATGGGGTGATCGGGGCGAAAACCCGCGCCGCGATCAGCGCCTATCAGGCCAGCCGGGGGTTGCCGGTGACGGGCGAGCCGTCGCTGGTACTGCTCAGGGGGCTGTGATGTCTCGATTACTTCTATTACTACTATTTCTGGCAAATCCGGCCAAGGCTTTGGATTTCTTTGGCTATGTCGGGGTAATGTGCGATCTGGATGACCCTTTTGATGACAGCACTCTGACCGATTACAGTAGCGAAGTGGCCGGGTTCACCAATGCCAACCACGTCTGCCTGCCCGCATCTCCGGGCGATTGGGTGGCCCGGTTGCAGGCGGCTGACGCGCAGTTCCGCCCGGTTATCAGCATCGAAACCGCCTTTGATTTCGCCGGGCGTGGACCGGATGGACCGGCGGCTCTGCTGCTTTGGGGGCTGATCCGCGATGCAATCCGCGACAGCGGAATAGACCCGGCCCGCATCATCTTTCATCTGGTGGACGAGCCGACACACCGGGGCATCGCCCCCTTGGCGGTGATGCGCGCGGCGCAGACTGTGCGCGCCGATTTCCCGACGGCAGAGGTCATGGTGATCGAAGCCTGCCGGATCGAAGGGCCGCCACCGGTAGATCCCAACATCACATTGTGGGGTTTTGATTGCTATACTTTTGCCGATCCGATGCTGGACCGGACCTATATGACCTTCCTCGAATTGGCCGCAGGGCAACTGGGGCCGGATCAACGGCTGGTCCTGATCATGGATGCGAACCATACGCCGATCCACGAGGGCGCAGGGCTGACGCAAGTCGACATGGCCGACGTCGCCCGCGCCTATGCCAGGCTGGCCCTGTCGCGGCCTGATGTGGTGGGGATGCTGGGCTATACCTGGGCAGGCGGGATCGACAATGATGAAGAACGCGGCGTGCGCGATATGCCGCCTGAAGTCATCGCGGCCCACCGCGAGGTGGGCCGGCTGTTGCTGGGGCTGCAGTAGTGTCCGCAGCTTTGCTGGAGGTCTGGCAGTTGCTGCGCCGACGGGTTAGAGTTAGCCTATGAAATGGACTATTCCCAACACGCTGACCGTTCTGCGCCTGCTCGCCGCCCCCGGCGTTGCGCTGATGTTCCTGTATTTCCACCGACCGCAAGCGGATTGGTATGCGCTGGCGCTGTTCATCATCGCGGCTGCGACCGATTATTTTGACGGCTATCTGGCACGGCTCTGGAAACAGGAAAGCAAGTTCGGCACGATGATGGACCCGATTGCCGACAAGGCGATGGTGGTGATCGCGATTGTAGTGATCACCGGTTATTCCGGGGTCAAGCCATGGCTGTTGCTGCCCGCCACGGTGATCCTGTTTCGCGAAGTATTCGTATCCGGCTTGCGCGAGTTTCTGGGCAAGAATGCCGGGTTGCTGAAGGTCACCAAACTGGCCAAGTGGAAGACCACGGCGCAGATGATTGCGATTGCGGTGCTGTTTTTGGGCACAGGGCTGGCCTATGTCGAGGAAGGGTCAGGGGCTGCACCGATGTGGGCTGCCGAGGCCGCGACATTTGTTGGGATCGTGCTGATCTGGATAGCCGCCGGATTGACCGCCATTACCGGCCTTGATTATTACATCAAGGCCCTGCCTTATTTGCGGGACGATGCCAAATGATCATGATGATCGGGGCGATCAAGAATGATTGAAGTGCTGTATTTCGCCTGGGTTCGGGAACGGATCGGGCTGCCGCGGGAAAAGATCACGACTGATGCGCTGACTGTCGCTGATCTGGTGGCGGAATTGCGCGCCCGCGAGGAACGGTATGATCTGGCTTTCAGCGATGTGACCGCACTCCGCGTCGCACTGGATCAGGAACTGGCAGAGTTCAGCGCCCCTTTGGCAGGCGTGCGCGAGGTTGCGTTTTTTCCACCGATGACAGGGGGCTAAGGTGCCCGATTTGGCAAAAGTTCGCGTCCAGTCCGAGCCATTTGACGCCGGGGCAGAGCTGAATGGCTTTGCTGTCGGTCGTCCCGATGTGGGCGCTGTTGTCAGCTTTACCGGCCTGGTCCGCGACCGCGATGGCGGGCTGAGTGCAATGCAGATCGAGCATTATCCGGGCATGACCGAACGGGCGATTGCCGCGATTGTGGATCAGGCGATGGGCCGCTGGGCGCTGGCCGATGCGCTGGTCATTCATCGCTATGGGTTGTTACCCTTGGGTGCCCCGATCATGATGGTGGCCACTGCGGCGGCGCACCGGGGTGATGCGTTCGCGGCGGCAGAGTTCCTGATGGATTATCTGAAATCGCGCGCGCCGTTCTGGAAGAAAGAAATCACCGGGGCCGGAGCTGATTGGGTGGCGGCTTTGCATGCGGATGAAGTCGCGCTTAAGCGCTGGTGACATGTTTGTGGCAGGTCACGACATGATCGTTGACCATGCCGACCGCCTGCATGAACGCATAAACAATCGTCGGGCCACAAAACTTGAACCCTTCGCGCTTGAGGTCTTTTGAGATTTGTACCGACAGCGGGGTTTGCGCCGGAACCTGTGACAGGCTGTCCCAGCGGTTCAAAAGCGGTCCGCCGCCCATGTAATCCCACAGGTAGCGGTCAAACCCCTGGCGCTGTTCGATTTTCTGCCAGACACGGGCATTGCCGATGGTCGCCTCAATCTTGCCGCGGTGCCGGATGATGCCGGGATCCGCCAGCAGGCGGGTGATGTCAGTTTCTCCCCATCCGGCAATGGTATTGGGGTCAAACCCGGCGAAAGCCGCGCGGAAATTATCACGTTTTTTCAGGATGGTAATCCAGCTTAGCCCCGCCTGAAACCCGTCCAGCACCAGCTTTTCCCACAAGGCGCGGCTGTCGTATTCCGGCACCCCCCACTCGGTATCGTGATAGGCTTCGTAAATCGGTTCTGTGCCGACCCAGCCGCAGCGTTCAACCATGGTGCATCCCCTCTGAAACGCCTGCAATTCGATCTAAATCGCGATCCTTTACCGGTCATTAGGGAGGATGGCCGCAGATTGCCAGCCAATCAAGTGGATCGGTGTCATGCAACCTCAGCCTCAACGTCAGCGCAGACCTTCGGCGAATGAGCCTGCGGCCAAGGACCCGTTGCAATTCGCTTTTGAAAGCCGGGATCGGGATGTCCTGAAAATCGTGCGCGGGGCGCTGGCGGCAGGCAGTGCTAAGCTGGCATTTCAGCCAATCGTCTCGGCCAAGAACACCCGCAAAATCGCGTTTTACGAAGGCTTGATCCGGGTATTGGATGATGGCGGGCGAATCATTCCCGCCGCGCATTTCATGCCCGAGATCGAGGAGACAGCTTTGGGCCGCGAAATCGACTGCACCACCTTGCGACTGGGGCTGGAAATGTTGCGGGTCAATCCGGGGCTGCGACTGTCGATCAACGTGTCGGCCCGGTCAGTTGGCGACGGGGTCTGGCGGCGCACCTTGGAAGAGGGATTGCACCGCTCGGCGCATATTGGCGAACGTCTGATCCTGGAGATTTCGGAAAGCTCGGCGATGTTACTGCACGAGGTCATGATCCGCTTCATGGAGGAAATGCAGCCCAAGGGGATATCATTCGCGGTCGACGGCTTTGGGGCAGGACTGATTTCATTCCGCCATCTCAAGGACTTCTTCTTTGACATCGCGAAAATCGACAAATGTTTCGTGCGCGATATTGCAACTTCGCCGGACAATCAGGTGTTGGCGCAGGCATTGATCACGGTCTGTCATCAATTTGATATGTTCACGGTGGCCGAAGGGGTGGAAAAGCCCGAAGAGGCGGCAGTGCTGACCCAGATGAACATCGGTTGTCTGCAGGGCTATCTCTTTGGGGTGCCGAAATTCAACCTGTAGGCAGCATTGACGCCAGGGCAATGCTGATATGCGTGCCCCGGATAGACGTTGCCCTGTGGGGTGCTTGCTTCTAAAGAAGCGCTGACTGGCAGGGTGGTCCATCGGGCCCAATGCCGAGAGTTTGCACCAAATAGGGGAGCCTTCCATGACCAATGTCGTTATCGCCTCGGCCGCGCGCACTGCTGTCGGCAGTTTTGGCGGCGTGTTCGCCGGAGTTCCGGCCCATGACCTGGGGGCCGCAGTGCTGCGCGAGGTTGTGGCCCGCGCCGGGGTCGATGCCGCCGAGGTAAGCGAGACGATCTTGGGGCAGGTTTTGACCGCTGCCCAGGGGCAGAATCCGGCACGCCAAGCGCATATCAATGCGGGCATGCCCAAGGAAAGCAGCGCCTGGGGGATCAATCAGGTCTGTGGGTCGGGCCTGCGTGCCGTAGCCCTTGGTGCGCAGCACATCATGTTGGGCGACGCGTCGATTGTTCTGGCCGGGGGGCAGGAAAATATGTCGATGTCGGTCCATGCCGCCAATTTGCGCAATGGCCACAAAATGGGCGATTTCACCTATATTGACACGATGATCCGCGACGGGCTGTGGGATGCGTTCAATAATTACCACATGGGTCAGACGGCGGAAAATGTGGCCGGGCAATGGCAGATTACCCGTGAGGCGCAGGATGAGTTTGCGGTTGGCAGCCAGAACAAAGCCGAGGCCGCACAAAAGGCCGGCAAGTTTGCCGATGAAATCGTGGCCTATACAGTCAAGGGCCGCAAGGGCGACACCGTCGTCGATGCCGACGAATATATCCGCCATGGCGCAACGTTGGACGCGATGGCCAAACTGCGCCCGGCCTTTGCCAAGGATGGGTCAGTCACGGCGGGCAATGCGTCTGGCCTGAATGACGGTGCAGCGGCCACTTTGCTGATGTCGGTCGAGGAAGCGGCGCGCCGCGGGATCGAACCTTTGGCCCGGATCGCATCCTATGCCACAGCCGGACTGGACCCGGCGATCATGGGGGCCGGGCCGATCCACGCCAGCCGAAAGGCATTGGCCAAGGCCGGATGGTCGGTGCAAGACCTTGATCTGGTTGAAGCAAACGAGGCGTTTGCAGCGCAGGCCTGTGCGGTGAACAAGGATATGGGCTGGGATCCGATGATCGTGAACGTCAATGGTGGGGCGATTGCCATTGGCCATCCGATCGGCGCCTCGGGCGCACGGGTGCTGAACACGCTGCTGTTCGAGATGAAGCGGCGCGGGGCGAAAAAAGGCCTCGCCACGCTGTGTATTGGTGGTGGTATGGGTGTTGCGCTCTGCGTCGAACGTTGACAGGGAGGGTGGGTTGAAACCCACCTTACTCTGCCGCTTCGCAATAATATTGCGCAAGACGGTTTGGCGTTTTAACAAGATAACATTGAATTGATTTCGGAGGAGAATCCCATGTCCCGTGTTGCACTGGTTACCGGAGGGTCGCGCGGGATTGGCGCTGCCATTTCCAAAGCGTTGGCCGCCGCAGGATATCGCGTTGCCGCGACCTATGCCGGCAATGATGCTGCAGCCGCTGCTTTTACTGCGGAAACTGGCATCAAGACCTATAAATGGAATGTCGGGTCATATGAGGACTGTGCTGCCGGCGTGGCGCAGGTTGTGGCCGATCTGGGCCCGGTCGAGGTGTTGGTTAACAACGCTGGCATCACCCGCGATGCCCCTTTCCACAAGATGACGCCGCAGCAGTGGCACGAGGTCATCGACACCAACCTGACAGGGTTGTTCAACATGACTCATGTGGTCTGGCCAGGGATGCGGGCGGGCAAGTTTGGCCGGGTCGTCAGTATTTCGTCTATCAATGGCCAGAAGGGCCAGTTTGCACAGGCGAATTATGCAGCGGCCAAGGCGGGTGATATTGGGTTTACCAAGGCGCTGGCACTTGAGGGCGCCCGCTCCGGGATCACCGTGAACGTGGTCGCGCCGGGCTATATCAACACCGAGATGATGGCGACGATTCCTGAAAAAGTGATGAATGAAGTGATTCTGCCGCAAATTCCGGTGGGCCGCCTGGGCGAAGCTGATGAAATCGCCCGTTGCGTGGTGTTTTTGGCCTCGGATGCCGCTGGATTCATCACCGGTTCGACGCTGTCGGCAAATGGCGGGCAGTATCTGAGCTGACCCGCAACCGTGCCACGCTGATCGGGTTCGCGGCAATTCTGAGTTGGGGGTTGCTGGCCTTGTTCACGATCGGGGCGCAGCCGGTGCCGCCGTTGCAGATGAACGCGGTTTGTTTTGCCATCGGTGGCGTTATCGGCGTGGTCTGGACCGGACTGGGGGCAGGGTTCGGTGTGCTGCGGACGGTGCCGATCAGGGTCTATGCCTTTGGTGCATTTGGACTTTTTGGCGCGAACCTGCTGTATTTTGGTGCGATGTTTCTGGCCCCCATGGCCGAAACCGGGCTGATTGGCTATCTTTGGCCGCTGTTTATCGTGCTGCTTTCAGGCTTGCTGCCCGGCGAGCGCCTTGGGCGGCTACATATCGCCGGGGCCCTGCTGGCCTTTGGCGGTGTTGCGCTGTTGGTGTTGCGCGGCGGTGTTTCGATGCCAGTGCAGGCACTGCCGGGGTTTGCGCTCGCCTTTGCTTTTGCGCTGACCTGGGCCAGCTACTCGGTCATCTCGCGCCGCTTTGGGGCGCAACCGACCGAGGCGGTGACAGTGTATTTTCTTGCCGGGGCGGGCTTGTCGTTGCTTGCCCACTTGGCTTTTGAAACGACTGTATGGCCCAACACCGGTCTGAGTTGGGCAAGTCTGATTGGGCTGGGGCTTATCCCCACTGGATTGTCGTTTTTTGCCTGGGACATCGGCATGAAGCACGGCGATATTCAGCTTTTGGGCGTTGCATCATATGCTGCTCCGCTGCTGTCCACGCTGGCGTTGATCCTGGCCGGGATTGCAAAGCCGACGGCCACGCTGGCCATTGCGGCCATATTGATTGCGGGGGGTGCGGCGCTGGCTGCCAGCGCCGCCCGAAAGCGTTAGCTGGCGCTCAGCCGCCCGATCTCTTCCTTGATGTAGAGCTTTTGTTTTTTCAGCCGGGCGATCTCCAGATCGTCAACGGCGGGACTGCGATGCGCGGCCTCGACCGCGTCTGACAGATTTTGGTGTTTCTTTTTCAGTTCCTGCAAGTGGGAGGTCAAGCTCAAGGTCGTTCTCCTCTCGTTTGGATGTGCAACAGGGGCAGTGCAACACAATTTTACAATTCTGTCACGTTATAACTTCCAACAAATCAACTAAACCTTAGGTTGCAGAAGAAATCTTACCAAAACCATAATGAAACAAGGGCAATGCTGCCCCATGGCGCAAAATGCCGGTGACCAGGTTGCTATAACTTTCACCATCCCGGTCATGTTCGATACCCTCGTGCAACACCAGTTGCGGGGCGAGCCGGAATGGGGTGCGGCCGGATTTGCGGGCTTGCAGGATGAACAGCTCTGCCGCCGCCCCGATCCGGGGTGCGAGCGGCAGCACAATCACCGATCCCAGTCTGCCACTTAGCCCGGTCAGAACCTCGGGCAGCCGGGCCACCCGCTGGATCAGGGTCAGCACCCCCTTTGGCCCCAGTCGCCGGGCTGCAATGTCAAGCCAATCGGCCAGGGGCGTATCGCCGCCCAACGCGGTATCGCGCCCCGGATCATCCGAACCAGTTCCCGTTTCCCGGTCAAAATAGGGCGGGTTCATCAGCACATGGTCAAAGCTTTGCATCCGCAGGTCATCAGGCAGGGCCCGCAAATCCGCTGTCGTTACGGTCAGGGGAGCTTTGTTTTCCAAAGCATTGCGTCGCGCCAGTTCAGCATAATCCTCTTGAATTTCAACACCGTGCAAGCGCAGTCCGGGCACCCGGACGGCCAGACACAAGGATGCAACCCCCACCCCACAGCCCAGTTCCAGCACCGTTTGTCCGGCCATCGCTGGCACGGCTGCGGCCAACAACACCGGGTCCACCCCGGCCCGATACCCCCGGCGCGGCTGCCAGACCTGCAGCGCCCCGCCTAGGAATGCGTCCCGGCTTAACGCCTCATCGTCCCAGATCAATGCCATTGTCACGCATCGCTATTTCCGCCTCGGCCAGATCACCGTCGCGCACCATCAGGCGGCGCGGCAATATGCCTATGGACCCGTCCAGAATGCTCATGTTTACGTCCAATTCAAAGCAGTCTATACCCTCGCCACCCAACAGAGCGGTGGCAAAGGCGATGACCGTCGGGTCGTTGGTGCGCAAAAGCTCTTTCATATCCCGAGACATAGGGGCCGCGCCCCGAAATGTCGAGCAGGCGGACCTGATGATGAGCCTTGACGTTGCAGCCACCAAACCGCTTGATCGACTGGCCGCAGCGCTGAGTGCTGAAATGGATGCGGTGAATGAGATGATCCGGGCGCGGATGGCATCTGAACATGCCCCGCGCATTCCGCAGGTCACCGCCCATCTGGTTGAGGCGGGGGGCAAGCGCCTGCGCCCGATGCTGACCCTGGCAGCGGCGAAACTGTGTGGCTATACAGGGCCTTATCACATTCATCTGGCGGCCACGGTCGAGTTTATTCACACCGCCACCTTACTGCATGATGACGTTGTCGATGAAAGCCATCAGCGCCGGGGCCGCCCGACTGCGAATCTGTTGTGGGATAATACCTCGTCGGTGCTGGTCGGCGACTACCTGTTTGCCCGCAGTTTCCAGCTGATGGTTGAAACCGGGTCGCTGCGGGTGCTGGACATTCTGGCCAATGCTGCCGCAACCATTGCCGAGGGCGAAGTGCTGCAACTGACTGCCGCCCGCAATCTGGACACTACCGAAGCGATTTATCTGCAGGTCGTGCGCGGCAAGACCGCCGCCCTGTTTTCGGCGGCCACCGAGGTGGGCGGCGTGATTGCCGGCGTGCCGGATGCTGCGGTCAAAGCCTTGTTTGCCTATGGCGATGCGCTTGGTGTGGCGTTTCAGATTGTCGATGACCTGCTGGACTATTCCGGCACCGCCGCCATCGGCAAAGACATCGGTGATGATTTCCGAGAGGGCAAGCTGACCCTGCCGGTGATCCGCGCCGTTGCGGCTGCCAATGCAGAAGAGCGCGCGTTTTGGGCGAAGTGCATCCAGAAAAACCGGGTTGCGCCGGGTGATCTGGGGACCGCCCAAGGCTTGTTGGCCCGGCATGGCGCGTTAGAGGCGACCCGCCGCGATGCTGTCCTATGGGCGGAAAAGGCCAAGGCCGCTTTGGCCGACCTGCCCGCGCATGAGATCCGCGACATGTTGCGCGATCTGGCCGATTATGTGGTGGCCCGGGTCAGTTAGGCCCCTAACTCAGCAAGGCCGCCGGCACCACCCACCAACTCATCTGTGCGACCTGCATCGCCCGCGCTGCCGCCCTGGCCGCCCCCATATCGCGCACCAGACCGACGCAGGTGGCCCCCGACCCCGACATCACGGCTGCAGCGACACCGGGCAATTGCCGCAGTTTGGTGAGGGCTTGCGTAATCTCGGGGGCCAAAGCCTCGGCCCCCGGCTGCAGGTCGTTGCGCTGGTGGTTCAGCCAGCGGGCAAAGCTGCCGAAATCCCAAGCTTGCGGCATAGGCGTCATCGGGGGATTGTCCCGGTGGGACAAGGATTTGAACACGGCCGCCGTGGGCACAGCGACGCGCGGATTGACCAGGACCAGAGCCGCATGGGGCAGGGTGGGCACCGCCGACAATTGCCCGCCGATCCCCGCCATTCGGGCGGGATGCGGTGCGCGCAGGCAAACCGGCACATCCGCCCCCAGCCCCAGCACCAAAGGGTCATCCGGGTCAAGCGGGGCCACGCCCCACAGGCCGGCCAGAAGCCGCAGGGTGGTGGCCGCATCCGATGAGCCAGAGCCGATCCCGGCGGCATGGGGCAACATTTTGTTCAGCCGCAACGTGGCCCCCTTGGTCACACTCCGCGCGCCCCGCAGGGCACGGGCGGCCCGCAGGATCAGGTTGCTGTCATCCAAGGGCACCCCTTTGGCAAAGGGGCCGGTCACAGTCAGGCTCAGCCCTTCGGCGGCGGTGGCGCTGATCTGATCGCCGACGTCGGCAAAGACGACAAGGCTGTCCAGCAGGTGATACCCATCGGGCCGCTGGCCAGTGACATGCAGGGTCAGGTTAACCTTGGCCGGAGCCAGACCGGTGGCCAAACCAGTGACCGGCGCACCGGCGAGATGCAGGTCACTGCTCACGGGCTGCCGTCTTGGGGGCTGCTTTCCTGGGCGATGTGCAGCGGGGCGGCCCCTTCGCTGGCCAGCACCGCATCCAGCCCATCGGCCAGCTTGGCGCGGATGCGTTCTGCCTCTGCCTCTTCTGGATCAAATGACAGCGCGCGCCGCCATTGAAATTGGGCCTCGGTCACGCGCCCGACCGACCAATAGACATCGCCCAGATGGTCATTGACCACCGGGTCCACAGGCTCCAGTGCAGCGGCGCGTTCCATATGCACGACCGCTTCATCGTAGCGGCCGAGCTGGAACAAAACCCAGCCCAGACTATCCACGATCGCCCCGTTATCGGGCTGCGCGGTCACAGCCTGTTCGATCATCCCCAGCGCCTCGTCCAGCTTTTCGCCCTCTTCGACCAGCGAATAGCCCAGGTAATTCAGCACCTGTGCCTGACCGGGGTTAAGCGCGAGGGAGGCGCGGAAATCTGCCTCGGCTTCGGGCCATTGGTTCAGCCGGTGCAGGGTGATGCCACGGGTATAGAGCACGAACCAGCGGGCCCGGTCGGTCGGGCTATACAGGTCAAGCGCGCGGGTATAGGCGGCGTTCGCCTCGGCAAACTGCTCCAGTCCGCGCAGTGTATCGCCCAGCGTGGCTTGAACTACGGCGCTGTCGGGGGTGCTTTCGGCCAGTTGCTGCAACACCTCAACAGCGGTTTCGGCCTGCCCGGCCTTGCGCAACACCGCCGCCCGGCCCAGTTCGGCAGCCAGATAGGACGGGTCATCGCGCGGGATCAGGTCATAGGTTGCATTCGCCAGATCAAAGCGCTCCATCCGTTCCAGCAGGGCCGCAACCAGCAGGTTTACTTCGGTATTGGCCGGGGCCAGATATTGCGCAATCCGGGCATAGACCAGCTTATAGGCGTCGGATGTATCCTCGCCCAAGGCCATGGACACCGAATAATACACCTCGGCCAGTCCGGTTTTCGCATCGGTGACAAAGCTGAATGGCACGGAGTCGTCGGCAGCAAGCCTGCCGCGCAACGCTGCCAGACTGGGGTCAAGCGAGGCGCCAAAGGTGGCATCAATCATCGCTACGGCATCGGCATTGCGCCCCAATTGGCTCAGCACTTGTGCATGGGCGATGCTGGATTGCCTTGTGTGTTGCATCCCTTCGGTCTGCGGCAAGGCGAAAATCGCGTCCGCCCCTTCGAAATCGCCGACCACGGACAGCGCCAGTGCCTTGTGATACAGTCCGAACGCCTTGAGCCCAGGCGCCGCGATTACCGCGTCAAAGGCAGTGATGGCATCGGTCATCTGCCCCCGGCCCACATCCGCCCAGGCCCGTGTCAGCCCGTCAACCAGCGGCCCGATGGATTGACCGGCATCCAGATAGGCGATGATGCCGTCCCAGTCACCGGCGTCAGCCGATCTGGCGCTTTGGACCATATGGGCAAACTGGCTGTCGATCCCAAGGCGGACAATCTGATCCGACACCGGAATCGCTGCATCCACCTCGCCCTGGCCCAGCAGGGCGGCCAGCACGTTTTCCAGCAGCGCCGGGTTGGTCGGGTCCGCCGCAGCGGCCTGGCCGAAATACTGTGCAGCCGCGCCAAAATCCCGGCCCAAAGCCGCAGTCCGCCCGGCCAGATAGGCCCCAATATCCTGATCCATTGCAGGTGCAGGCGTATCCTGCGCCCATAGCGGGGCGGCACACAGACCCATCAAAGCCGCGATTGACAGGGGGCGAAACAGATTGGGGATCACGAACTATGGCTCCTTGCCGCGCAATTGATGGCGCAAGGCTAGTGGCTCTGCCCCGCCCGCGCAATCACAGGCAGAGGCTCAGGGGCGCAGAGCGGCGGTTTCCCGCGCCATTGGCGATCACATGTTCGGGTAGTTTGGCCCGTCGCCCCCCTGTGGCACGGTCCAGACGATGTTCTGGCTGGGGTCTTTGATATCGCAGGTCTTGCAATGCACGCAGTTCTGGAAATTGATCTGGAACCGGGCGGCGGCCCCTTCGCCGATGACTTCATAGACCCCCGCCGGGCAATAGCGTTGCGCCGGTTCCGCATACTCGGGCAGGTTCACCCGGATCGGGATGGTCGGGTCGGTCAGGTGCAGGTGCGGCGGTTGCCCTTCGGCGTGGTTGGTCATCGAAAAGCTGACATTGGTCAGCCGGTCAAACGAGAGTTTTCCATCGGGTTTCGGATAGGCGATCGGGGTATGCATGCTGGCCTTTTCGGTCGCCGCCGCATCGGTTTTGCCATGCTTCAGCGTGCCCAGCAGCGACAGGCCGAACAGGTTGTTGGTCCACATATCGAACCCACCAAGGGTCAGCGACGCAATCAGCCCGAACCGCGACCACAGCGGTTTGACATTGCGCACCTGCCGCAGATCTTTGCCAATCGGTCCGTCATGGACCGCCTTGTCATAATCGGCCAGCACATCCCCCGACCGCCCCGCGCCTATTGCCGCATGGGCGGCCTCGGCGGCGTGGATGCCCGACAACATGGCGTTATGGTTGCCCTTGATCCGGGGCACGTTGACCAACCCGGCGGAACAACCCAGCAGCGCGCCACCCGGAAAGGCGGTCTGCGGGATCGACTGATACCCGCCTTCGGTGATGGCGCGGGCACCATAAGCCACCCGTTTGCCGCCCTTGAGCAACTCGGCCACCATGGGGTGATGTTTGAAGCGCTGGAATTCGTTGTAAGGCGACAGGTAGGGGTTTTTGTAATTCAGGTGGACTACGAACCCAACATAGACCTGATTGTTATCAAGGTGATAGATGAATGACCCGCCACCCGCGTTGCTGTTCAGTGGCCAACCCATCGTGTGGGTGACACGGCCTGCGTGATGCTTGGCAGGCTCAATCTCCCAGATTTCCTTCATCCCCAGCCCGTATTTCTGCGGCTCTCGCCCCTTGGCCAGATCGTATTTGGCGAGGACCTGCTTGGACAAAGACCCACGCACGCCTTCGGACAGAAACACGTATTTGCCCAGCAGTTCCATGCCGGGTTCATAGGCGGGGCCTTCGGACCCATCGGCATTGCGGCCAAACTCTCCCGCGACAACGCCTTTGACCTCTCCCTGGTCGCCAAAGACCAATTCCGAGCAGGACATGCCGGGGAAAATCTCGACCCCCAGTGCTTCGGCTTGCTCGGCCATCCAACGGCAGACATTGCCCATCGAGACGATGTAATTGCCATGATTGCTCATCAGGGGCGGCATCAGCATGTTGGGAATGCGAACCTTGCCCGCCTCGCCCAGCATATAGAAATTGTCCTCGACCACGGGCACGGTGATCGGGGCTTTGCGGGCCTTCCAATCGGGGATCAGCCGGTCCAGCCCGCTGGGGTCCAACACCGCGCCCGACAAGATATGCGCGCCAACTTCGGATCCTTTTTCCAGCACGACAACGGTCAGGTCAGCATTGAGTTGCTTAAGCCGGATCGCCGCCGACAGGCCTGCCGGGCCAGCGCCCACGATGACCACGTCATAGTCCATTGCCTCGCGCATCGCCTGTGCCATCCCAAAACCCCATTTTGATCTGTGGGCCTCAGATAACTGTCAATCGGAACAGGGGCAATCTCGACACGACGTTAAAACCGCAAGCCGCGACCTTGTGCAGCACAGTTTTCCCACCCATCTGCGCCTAAGGGCCCGGTCGGGCCTTGACTTCGCACCCGCAGGACGGGTTAAAACATCCGATCAAATCTATTTCGCCCCCCGGAGGGAGCACAGGACCATGGAAAAAATACCACTCACGCGCGCTGGCTATGACAAGCTGGATGCAGAGCTTAAGCATCTGAAATCGGTGGAACGCACGGCCATCATTCAGGCGATTTCCGAAGCGCGCGAGCATGGCGATTTATCCGAGAATGCCGAATACCATTCGGCCAAGGAAAAGCAGTCTTTCATCGAAGGCCGGATCAAGGAACTTGAGGGCGTAATCTCGCTGGCCGAAGTCATCGACCCCACCAAATTGTCCGGCACGATCAAATTTGGCGCGACGGTCGGTCTGGTCGATGAAGATACGAACGAGGAAAAGTCCTATCAGATTGTCGGCGAATACGAGGCTGACATTGAACATGGCCGGCTGAACATGAAATCGCCCCTTGCCCGGGCATTGATCGGCAAAACCGTCGGAGACTCGGTGGAAGTCCGCACACCCGGCGGTGATCGGGCCTATGAGATCTTGCGTATCGCCTTTAGCTGATGTCAGAGCGGGCCAGCGCAAGCTAGGTAAGGCAAGGCAAGGCATGGCAAAGTTTCAGACAAAGGGTGATGCCGGCAGCAGTGACGCAGTCACCGCCACCGAACTGATCGCACTTGCCTTGTCACTGGTCTGGCTGGTGCTGGCGGGCGGTTTCTTCTTGTTGGTGCCCGCCACCGAAAGCGACATCAATGGCGGATCACTGCGCTTTGTGATGACCGTTCTGGCGATATTCCTGCCCATCGCCCTGATCTGGGTCGCCGCCGCCGCCGCACGGGCCGCAAGAATCATGCGCGAGGAATCGCGCCGGATGCAGGCGGCCGTGGAAGGGATGCGCCAGACCTATCTGGCCGACCGGCAGGCCCGCGGCAACACATTGCCGCAAAGCACCACGGTCGAACGCAAGCTGAACGAAATCGCCCATGCGACGCGGGCGGCGGAAACCGCCCTGGCCAGTTTCACCACTTCCCGCGAGCCACCCCGCCCCATGACCTCGCAACCCGCCCGTGGCCCGGATGGGCAGCAAATGCTGGCGCTGGGCACCCCTGCCGAAGATATTCGGCCGCCCTTGCCCCGGATTGACCTGATCCGGGCGCTGAATTTTCCCGATACGGACAAAGACACCATCGGTTTCGCCGCCCTGCGCCGGGCATTAAAGGACCGGACCGCCCGGCAGTTGGTGCAAGCCAGTCAGGATGTGCTGACCCTGCTAAGCCAGGACGGTATTTACATGGACGATCTGCGCCCTGACCGCACCGCCCCCGAAGTCTGGCGCCGCTTTGCCAGGGGCGAACGGGGGCGCGCCGTAGCGGCCCTGGGTGGGGTGCGCGACCGCTCTTGCCTTGCTCTGACTGGCGGGCGGATGCGCGAAGACACGATCTTTCGCGATGCCGCGCATCATTTTTTGCGCCATTTCGATCGGATGCTGACCGCATTTGAACCCGAGGCGACGGATGAGGATATCGCCGATCTGTCCGAAACCCGCACGGCGCGGGCCTTTATGCTGTTGGGTCGGGTGACCGGCACGTTCGACTGATCATTAGGGCAGGCGGAGAACCGCTAGATGGCCGTCATTCGGCTATAAAAGAAATGCAGCAGCTCAAGCAAGCCGATGTGACGTGCTACACGCGCATAACTCTGCCTGACCTGACCGAAATCATCGACGTCACCGATGTTGCCTGATTTACAATCAGGCCACACGCAGAATCATCGTTGTCGCCGACCTGAACCCGAACACATGCCGAAGCAGTCCGATTGACTGGGTTTTGATCGCCCGAAATCCACGCCGCTCATAAAGCGCCCGCGCCCGGTTGTTGGTATCAATCACTTCCAGCCGCACCTCGGCATAGCCGCGCTCCTCGGCCTCTTCCGCGATGGCCTGTAACAGGCGTGTGCCAACGCCCCGGCCCCGTGCGGCAGGCTCAACAAAGATGCCGTCCATCAGGAACCGGGCGTTTTCGGTGTCGCGTTCCAGCGCCGATAACAAAGCAACCCGCCAGCTCGCCCCGATCCAGCCATAGACCAGCGCCATATCCCGAAACGACCCGCCGACCAGTGCCCCCTGATGGGTCTTGAACCCGGCCACCCCCAACAAGGTGCCGCTGGTATCGCGGGCACACAGCGCGTGCGGCGGATTGAGCACCGCCTCGAAGAATTTGAGCGCTTTGGGCGCGGGGCCCATGGTTTTGCCAAGTTTATCGCCAAACGCCTCCCAATACAGGGCGGCGATCCGGGCGCGGTCACTATCGGGGAAACCTTTGGAGATGATCATATGACCCTCTTGCCAAAGCCTGCCCCGAATATCCAGCCTTCTTCCACGGCAATGCGGTCTGCGTTCGCCACGCCCAAGGCCGGTTCAAATGCCTTTGACAACAGTCTGGTCTGGGTCAACTTCTCGACCATGTCACAGACATTGCGCACCTGTATCGCATCGGGGATGTAGTAAAGTTCGTTCGGGCGACTTGATTGCAGCGAAATGAGGCGGCTGACTTTCATCAGACTGGGATAAATCTCGGCCAATACGATCTGCGCCTCCGGGACACCCCAGCCCGATTGTTGCGGCCAGACGGTCAGGGCCGATCCATAGCGCCGCCGCAGGCGCGCCAGATAGGGCAATCCCAACAGGCTTTGCGACCCGACCGATCCTGTCGTGAACAGCTTGAAACCGGACTGGGCAGTTCGGACCTGTTCTTCGATAAAGCGCCGGTCAGGCACTCCATGGCCCTGTCGCAGGCTGCCCTTGGCTGGCAAAACCACTGTTTCCCGCCCGGCTGGGCAGCCCCAGAATGGCCCTGTTCCGGCGAAGAACGTATTGATTTCGGAAGCGACCTCAAAGCGGTTATTGGCATTCATCGGGTCATCCGTGATGCGACTGTCCAGCCAGTCCCAGACGGCGAGGGCCTCTGCCCGCCCGGTCAGCCGTTCAGCAAATCCCGCCGGATAGCCAAAGCCGAAATCAAACCCCAGAAAGACATTTTCGCCATCGACGAGGGCCTGATCAAGTGCCGCATGGATCACCTCCATCGCCGTCATCCTGGTGCGGTGATAGGTCGGATGTCCGTCGGTGCCTGCTGTCCGGTGTAGCACGCGATTGCAGATGTAGATTGCATCCTTCACAGGACGGCGCGGCGATGGTGTTGACCGCGCCGACCAGTCCACCGCTATGACCCTGTCAAACAAGGCCCACTTGACCCAGGATGAAATCCGCGACCGCCCCGGAGTCGTTCAGATCCAGCAGCGGCACCCCCGCCGCCGCCAAAGTATCAGTGGCCACCGCCCGAACGGTTTCATCCCCAGGTGCGATCAGCGGATGACCGGTCACCGCCCGGTGCACTTCGATCTTGGGATGCCGGTCGCGTTTATACCCTTCGATCAGCACCAGATCGACCGGGTCCATGCGGGCCAAAAGGTCAGAGAGTGCGGGTTCTTCGGCCCCGCGCAACTCGCTCATCAACACCCAGCGGGCGCCAGTGGACAGCATCACCTGCCGCGCCCCTGCCTGCCGGTGCCGGAACGTATCTTTTCCGGGTTGGTCCAGATCAAAGGCATGATGGGCGTGTTTGACCGTGGACACGCTGAACCCGCGCCCGGTGATCTCGGTCACCAGCCGTTCCACCAGAGAGGTCTTGCCCGCGTTCTTGTAGCCGATGATCCCATAGATTTTCATAGCCAGCCCTGTGCTTGCGCCAGATCGGCGGGGGTGTTGATGTTGAAAAACGGGTCCGGCGGGCCGGGAGGGAATGACGCGACCGCCGCCCTGTGCCGTTCGGTGAAATCCCGCACTTTGCGCTCGCCCCGGTCCAAGGTGGCCGCCAGATCATCGCGCAACCGGACCGACCACAGTCCGCAGGTCGGGTGGATGCGGGTTTCGGTGGCTGCGATGACAATGGGTGCGCCGCCTTCGGCTGCCCAGAGCAGGCGGGGCACCAGATCGCAGGGCACAAAGGGCGTGTCAGACGGGACAGTGATGACCCAGGCTGCGTTTTGCGCCCGCGCCCAGCCCATCGCGGCCAATATTCCCGCCAACGGCCCCGGAAAGCCAGGCAGGCCGTCGGGCAAGACGGGGAGCCCGAACTGCGAAAACCGGGCCGGATCGCCATTGGCATTGATCACCAATCCGCCGACCTGAGGGGCGATCCGTTCGATGACCTGCCCAATGACGGTGCCGGACCCCAACGGCAACAGCCCTTTGTCGCCGCCGCCCATCCTGCGCGATTGGCCCCCGGCAAGGATTACTGCCGCCGGAGCCGCTGTGCCAATTGTCATTTCCACCGCTGCCCGTTAGCCCTGCTATCGCACAGCCTAAGGCCATCTCATGCCCGCAACCACACCCAAATCTGCCTTCTGGACCGGCTTTCGGGACGGGCTGCCGTTCCTGCTGGTTCTGCTCCCCTTCGGCATCCTGTTCGGGGTGACAGCGACCGAGGCAGGCCTTAACGTCATGGAAGCCATGATGTTCACTATCGTGGTGATCGCGGGGGCGTCGCAATTCAGCGCCTTGCAACTGATGACCGACCATGCGCCCACCCTGATTGTGCTGGCCACGGCGCTGGCGGTGAACCTGCGGATGGCGATGTATTCGGCCTCGCTCACCCCCTATCTGGGGCAGGCGAGCCTGTGGCAGCGGGCGCTGATTTCGTATTTTCTGGTCGATGCGACCTATGCCTGCGCGATCGGGCGGTTCGAGGCTAATCCCGCTTGGCAATTGCCCGCCCGGCTGGGCTATTTCTTTGGCACCGTCGTGGCGGTTTGCCCGGCCTGGTATGCGCTGACCCTGATCGGGGCGTTGATAGGCGAGGCTATCCCCGGCTGGCTGGCGCTGGATTTCGCGGTGCCGATCTGTTTTCTGGCGATGATCGGGCCGATGCTGCGAACCGTCGCACATCTGGCGGCGGCGTTGACCTCGGTCATTTTGGCGCTGGCGCTGGCCTTTATCCCTTACAGCATGGGCCTGCTGATCGCGGCACTCGCGGCAATGATGGTCGGCGCCTATGTGGAGACCAAAACAGCATGATCGACAAAGGCACAATCTGGACGGTCATCGCGTTGTTGGGGATCGGGACATTCCTGATCCGGTTTTCGTTCCTCGGGCTGATTGGTTCCCGGCCAATGCCTGCCTGGGTGCTGCGGCACCTGCGCTATACTGCGGTGGCCGTGTTGCCCGGACTGGTGGCCCCGCTGGTCATCTGGCCTGCCGCCACCGGGGGCGAACTGGACCCGGCACGGATGGCAGCGGCAGTGGTCACAGTGGCGGTCGGGCTGTGGCGGCAGTCGGTGCTGGCGGGGATGATTGCCGGGGCAGTCGTGCTTTATGCCATGCTTGCCCTTACGGGGTGGGGATAGCGCCGGGCACATAGGTCCCGCGCAGGGCCGAGTTATCATCCGAATCGGTTTCGCGGTATTCCTGCGTCACCACGCCGGGGATCTGGGCGAACTGGCGTTCCAGATTATCGGGGAACAGGGTGAAATGCAGGGACTCGAATCCCGGCAATTGCGACAGGATATCCACTGTCGCACGGCTGCAATTGGCCTTGGCCACAGCACCATAGCCCCTGGCCAATCGCAGGGCCTGTTCGGCCACTTCAGGCGACACCGGCACAGTCTGGCTAACCGTATAATACGACGCGCGGGAATGGTACGAAATATAGGCCTGTTCTACCCGTGGAGTGATCCCGAACAGCACATCGTTGGTTTCCGGGATCGACGGATGCCCAAACGACCCGGCGGGGTCAAAGATCACCCTTTGACTGGCGGCAATCATCAACCCGGTATGGGCCCCGTTTTCAGTGCCGACATTCTTGACGGTGAAAAGGGTCAGCGCAGTTGGGCCGGGATCGCGGTACATGACGCGCGCAATATCCTCGGGCGGGGCAATGACGGATGGCCCGGTGCAGGCGGCGAGCGCAAGCGGCAGGCCGATCAGAAAAGCCCGTCGATCAAACTGGCGAAACATCAGCCGTTAATCAGCGCCAAAAGTACCAGTGAGACCAGAATGATGATCACCGACCGGCCGACAAAGGTTACAAACCCGGCAAAGGTCTTTTCCTGCGTGCTGGTGTTCATGCTGCCATGTTTGTACTCGGCCATGTCGTGCTCCTGCAATTCCAAGTGTTGCGCCCTGCGTTAGCCGATATTCGCGGCGCTGTCACGCCCGGCAAAACGCCGCTGTCATTCCGGCCTAACGCCGTGTGGTTTCGGAGTTGTAAAAATACCGCCGCGCGGCGGGCATGCCTGGGCCTAAACCACCTGCCAAAGATAGGCACCATCGTCGCCGATCCAACGGCGCACCTGTCCCAGCCGGTGCAGGTGGTTCAGGTGCCCCACAGCCTCGACCAAGGCCAGCCCATATTCAGCTGCCCCGATCTCTCGCTTATAAAGTGGGCCAAAACACTCGGCGGCCCGCAAAGGGGTGGCGAGTGCGGAGAGCAGCCGGGCAAGAGCGCTGTGGTGATTCTCGGACTTTTGCCGCAGCCGCAGCGGCAGGCCGGTAAAGGGCAGCTTATGGCCGGGCAGGACCAGTTGATCCGGCGTCGCAAACCCGGCCAGCCGGTCGCAACTGGCAATCCAGTCGCCCACCGGATCGGCGTCGGGCTCGGTCGGATAGACCCCAAGGTTCGGGCTGATCGATGGCAGCAACTGATCCCCGCCAATCACCAGATCGGCATCCACGGCCCAGAATGTCGCATGTTCCGGCGCATGGCCGTCGCCCATGCGGACCACCCAGTCGCGGCCACCGATCCGGATCATCTGCCCCTCAACCAACCGGGTAAACCCCAGCGGCAAGGGGTCCACGCAATCGGCAAAGTTGAACGGCCGGTCGCTGACCCGCCTGGCCAGTAGGGCGGCATCCATCCCGGCACGGGCGTAAAAGGTCAAAGCCTCGGCCGGACTGACCGGCTGCACATCAAGGGTCAGCATCCGCGCCATCAGCCAGGCGGTGCGCGGCATCAGCAGCTCGGCCCCTTGGCCGATAAACCAGCCCGCCAGCCCGACATGATCGGGGTGATGATGGGTCACGATCAGGCGCCTGACCGGCTTGGCGGCCAAAGGTCCGGCCAACAGCCCCTGCCATATCGCGCGGGTCCGGGCCGAGGCCATGCCAGTGTCGACAACGGTCCAGCCATCACCATCGTCCAGCACATAGCAGTTCACATGATCCAGCTTCATCGGCAAAGGCAACCGGACCCACAGGATCCCGTCTGCCACCTGCACCACTTCTCCCTCGCCCGGCGGATCGGGATAGGGAAAAGCAATCAGACCAGCGCGCAGGTTCACGCGGCCAACTCGGACGGGTCAAAGGCCAGCAAATCTGCGACACCTTCGCGGGCGTGGGCCAAAAGCCCCGCATGTTCGGGCAGCAGCCGGCGGATATAGAATGTGGCAAGCCGCAGCCGGGCACCATCGCCGGTAACGGCAGCGGCCAGATGGGCCTGACCGCCCAGCACACGGGCAAAGGCGCGCAGATAGGGCACAGCCCCGGCAAAGCGGTCGTTCAGGTCGGGGCGGGACAGCAGCCATTCGGTGGCTTCCCGCAAGGATTCCGCCGCATTCCAGACCGCATCGGCCAGCCCCGGATGTGCTGCACGGGCAGCCTCGGCCCCGTCGAGCACTTCGTCAAGCAAGGCGAATACGGCAGCACCCCCATCGGCCAGTTTACGGGCGACAAGGTCCATTGCCTGAATGCCATTGGTGCCTTCGTAGATCGCCGTGACCCGGACATCGCGGGAATACTGGGCAGCGCCGGTTTCCTCGATAAAGCCCATGCCGCCATGCACTTGGACGCCCATTTCTGCTACGGCGATACCAGTCTCGGTGCCAAACGCCTTGGCAATCGGGGTCAGCACCCCGGCGCGGGCCTTCCATATGGGCAGGCCGGTCGCAGTGGCCATGTCGATCGCTACGGCACAGGACAGGGCAATAGCGCGGGCGGCGAATACCTCGGCCTGCATCGTGGCCAGCATCCGGCGCACATCTGCATGTTCGACAATCGTGCCGGTGCCACCAACGCGGCCCTGCACCCGACCCTTGGCATAGGTCATCGCATGTTGCATCGCCCCTTCAGCCGCACCAATCCCCTGACAGCCAACCCCCAGGCGGGCATTGTTCATCATCGTGAACATCGCGGCCATCCCGGCATGGGGTTCGCCTACCAGCCAACCCGTGGCCCGGTCATAGGCCATGACCGCAGTGGGAGAGCCATGCAGGCCCATCTTATGCTCCAGCGACACAACCCGCAGGCTGTTGGGCTGACCCGGCTGACCGTCCGCATCCGGGATCAGCTTGGGGACCAGAAACAGGCTGATCCCCTTGGTCCCCGGCACCCCGTCCGGCAGCCGGGCCAGAACCAGATGGCAGACATTGGCGGTAAAATCATTGTCGGCCCACGAGATGTAGATCTTTTGCCCGCTGATCGCATAGGTGCCATCGCCGTTCGGTTCGGCTTTGGACCGCAGCGCCCCCACATCCGACCCGGCCTGCGGTTCAGTCAGATTCATCGTGCCGCACCATTCACCGGAAATCAGTTTGGGCAGATACAGGTCTTTGATCATATCGCTGGCATGGTGATCCAAAGCCTCAACCTGCCCCTGGGTCATTAGCGGGTTCAGCTGTAGCGACAGACAGGCCCCAGCCATCATTTCATTAACCACAGTGGCCAGTGTCAGCGGCAAGGCCAGGCCGCCATGAGCCGCAGGGGCGGCGATGCCGATCCAGCCACCATCGGCAATCGCCTTGTAACCCTCGGCAAAACCGGGCGAAGTGCGCACGATCCCGTTTTCCAGCCGGGCCGGATGCAGGTCACCGGGGCGCTGCAGGGGGGACAGCACATCCTGGCACAGTTTGGCGGCCTCGGTCAGGATCGCGGTGACCAGATCCGGGGCGGCTTCTGCAAAGCGGGGGGTGGCGGTAACCTTGGCAAAGCCCACAACATGATCCAGCAGAAACCGATAGTCGGCGACAGGGGCGCGGTAGGGCATGGAAAACTCCGGTGTCAGGAACAGGGGCTGTGTCGAGGTCTGAGTCGGGAGCGGCTTGGCATTGACCAGAGCGGCGGTTATGACGGATTTGACCGGCAGGGTAACGCCGCGCACCCGCCCCGCAACCGAAACGCAACGTCATGACCCAAGCCGGAACAGAGTTGCTGCATGCGGACGGGGCCGGGCTTTTGGCCGGGGCAAAAATCTTGCGGCAGGGTGGGCTTTTGGCCTTTCCGACTGAAACCGTTTATGGGCTGGGGGCGGATGCACGCAACGGGCAGGCGGTGGCCCGGATCTACGCGGCCAAAGGGCGGCCTTCGTTCAATCCGCTGATTGTGCATGTGGCCGATATTGCGGCGGCGCGGGCGCTATGCGTGTTCAGTCCCGATGCCGAGGCTTTGGCCGATGCCTTCTGGCCCGGCGCGCTGACTTTGGTTTTGCCGTTGCGGGCGGAGGCCGGCATTTCAGCGCTGGTCACAGCCGGATTGCCGACGCTGGCGGTCAGGGTGCCGGATCATCCGTTGGCGCAAGCATTGCTTGGCGCATTCGGTGGCCCGGTCGCCGCCCCTTCGGCCAATCTGTCGGGCCGGATCAGCCCGACCACGGCGGCGCATGTGCTGGCCGGACTGGGCGGCGGGCGGATTGATGCAGTGCTGGACGGCGGGGCCTGCCCGGTGGGGCTGGAATCGACGATCATCGGCTGCGACGGGGCGCCGGTTTTGCTGCGGGCGGGCGGG
>JANOMH010000075.1:0-3996 GCA_031420215.1 Rhodobacterales bacterium
GCCCTCTGGCATTTCAGCACCGATAGTATTGCGACGACCGCCCCTCTGCGTGAGCGGGGCAAACGCCCCACTGGGGCGTTGTGCTGATCCCGCTCAGGGGAAGTCTGCCATTCAGGGGGGCGCTCACCCCATCAACGCCAAGGTCCGCCCTGCCTTGGCCGAGGCAAAGGCGGTGTCGACGATCCGTTGGCCGATCCGGGCAATCGCAGGCTCTAACGGCCCGTGAAATGGAGTCCCCTTTGCCAGTGCATCCAGCACATGCTCAACCGGACCCCGGTTCGGGGCGGTGACCGGATCGGCGGGATAAGGTGTGGCCCGCGGCACCGCGCGAGTTTGCAGGGTGATGTGGTCGTCATAGTCCCACGAGGTGATCGTGCCCTCGCTTCCCACAATCACAAAGCCGCATTTGGGCTGCGGCTGCATCACCCATGGATCGGTGAACGTGCCCCAGCGGGTTTCCATTCGGGACAGGCCACGCACGTAGCGCAGAACGGTGATCGACTGCTCGTCCACCTGCAGACCCGGGGCACCCCATGTGGTGCTGGTCACGTCCAGTGGGGCCTCTCCATCCAGAAACCATGTGCCAAGGGTTGCGCCATAGCCCAGATAATCCAGCAATGACCCGCCGCCAGAGGCCGCCTTATACCACCATGACCCGGCTTTGCGGGCCTCGACCTGCTCGGGGGTGACTTCCACTTTATCAGCCAGATGGAACAAAGGCCCGCGATTGCCATCGTAGAAATGCACTTCGTTGACCGCGCCGATCACCCCCTGATCGATCAGCCGCTTGGTGGTGACATGGGTGCGGTACCAGGCCAGCGGCCAGTTGATCGCCAGCCGCACGCCAGAGGCCGCACAGGCCGCGATCATCCGGTCGGCATCAGCCAGACTGGCAGCAAAGGGTTTCTCGACGATGATCGTAGGGGCGTAGGGGGCGACTTGTTCGACATAAGTCGCGTGATCAGCGGTGGCAGGGCACAGGATCACCAGATCGGGTTTGGTGTCCATGCAGGCCGCGACATCGGTAAACACACAGGCTGGCGGGATACCTAAATTGGCAATCGCATCGGCCATCCGGGCCGGGTCGCGGTCACAGATACCCACAATCTGCGCATCAGGGTGGTCCTGCACCTGCCGCAGCAGATCGCCCATATGCATATGATCAAAGTTGATGCCGACAACGCGGAATATTTTGGCCATGCCTTCCCCCCATAGCATTTGTCCGACATTAGGGCGGCCCTGCGAAACCGCCAAGCGAATTTGGCATGCCTGACAATGCATTCAGGTGCTTGCCACAAGCCCCCAGTCGCGTTTACCATTTTCACAGGTGTCCGGATTCTGAACAGAATCCCGAAACCGCAAGGACGCAGATCAGAACTGCGCAATTCCTGACGTCCTAAGCCGACCCACTGCATTTTGGTGGGCACGGTCGCGCTATGCGAAGCGGGTCCTGTGGCCCGTCTATGGTCAATGGAGGAGACGACCACCATGCTCAGACGACATTTTCTATCGGCGACGGTTGCAGCCGGGGCGATCCTTGCCTCGGCCAGCGGCGCCATGGCCGAAGGCAAGACCTATTACTGGATTTCCCATGGCGGCCCGGCTGATCCGGTCTGGACCTATTTCCTGCAAGGCGCAGAGCTTTGGGCCACGGATACCGGCAACACCGTCAACACCAGCTTCTTTTCGGGCGATGTCGCGGCCCAACAAGAGGCAATAAGGTCAGCCATGGCTGCGGGCGCAGATGGTATCGTGACCACCAGCCCGGATCCGGGATCTTTGGTCGATGTGGTCGCCGAGGCCAAGGCGCAGGGCATTCCGGTGGTGAATTTCAACACCTCTGATGCCGCTGTCGATTTTGACGCCTATGTCGGCAATGACCTGTTCGTGGTGGGTCAGCGTTGGGCGCAATATCTGGTCGACAACGGTGGTCTTGTTTCGGGCGACTTTGTCTGGATGCCTGTCGAAATCCCCGGTGCGTCCTATGGTGTCGAGGAAGAGCGCGGCATTGCCACGGTATTCGAGCCGCTGGGCATTACCTGGGAGGTGACCGAGGCCACCCTGGATCAGGCCGAAGTCATCACGAGGATGTCCGACTATCTGTTGGCCAACCGCGAGAATATCGACGGCATCATCGGCTTGGGTGACCTTGTAACAGGCTCTATGCAGCGGGTATTCGATCAGGTTGGCGTGCCAGCGGGTGAAATTCCGGTGGTCGGCTGGGGCAATTCGCTCGATACGACCAAGGGCGTGATCGACGGCTATGTGAATGCCGGCATGTGGCAGGACCCGCAGGCGCAAAGCTATGTGGCTTTGTCGCTGGTGGCGATGCTGGACGCGGGCATTCCGGTCGGTTTCAATGTCGTGACCGGGGCGCTGTACGAGGCCGATACTGCGCCGGTCTATGCCGGAATCATGGGCGGCAACTAAGGCCTTTATCAGACTTGAGCACATCTCCGGGGCACAGCGCCCCGGGGGTTAAATCCTCTGACCCCGCAAGGACGCACATGCAGCGCAACCTTTTTGGACGACTGACCGACAGGCCCGAATTCGGGCCTTTTTTGCTGCTTGTCCTGATGATCGTCGTTTTTACCGCCATCAATCCAGCCTTTGTGTCACTGGCCAATGTCGGCAACCTGCTGGCATTTACAGTCGAACTGGGGATGATCGCGCTGGCCATGACCCTGTTGATGACCGCAGGCGAGTTTGACTTGTCGGTAGGGTCGGTCTTTGGCTTTGCCGCCGTGATCATGTGGACCCTGTTCAACGCCGAGGTGATGCCGCTGCCGATGGCGTTCATTGTGGCGCTGGCCTTGTGTCTGGTCATCGGCTTTGTGTCGGGCCTGTTTGTCACCCAACTTGCTATCCCGTCTTTCCTTGTGACGCTGGGAATGCTGCTGGTGGTGCGCGGCACCTCGCTATGGCTGACAGATGGGTTTCCACAGCGGGCCTGGAACGCGGATGACCAATGGATCGCGGAACTGCTGGTTGGCGATTTCTTTGTCTGTTCCACCGGGATCGAACAGGAAACCTGTGGCTTGCGGATTTACATGTCCGTCGTCTGGTTCATCCTGCTTGCGATCCTTTGCCATTATGTCCTGACCCGCACCCGCTTTGGCAACTGGATCACTGCTGCTGGCGGCAATGCCAATGCGGCACGCAACCGCGGGGTCAAGGTCGACCGGGTTCGCGTGGCACTGTTCATGTTCTCGGCCCTGATGGCGGGGTTTGCGGGCATCATCTCATCGATCCGCACCTCGGCGGCCAACCCAAATTCGGGGCAAGGGTATGAGCTAGAGGTCATCGCCATGGTGGTGATCGGCGGCACTGCCCTGACCGGCGGGCGCGGCACGATCATTGGCACCATTCTGGGCATTTTCATCCTGCGGCTGATGCGCAACGGGATCGTGCTGATCGGGGTGCCGGGGCTGGCCTATAATATTTTCATCGGCGCGATCATTCTGGGGATGATGGCGCTGCATGCCTGGCTGGAACGCCGGCACAATGCGGGGACATAAGGTATGACCGAAACCCTTATCGAAATGCGCAATATTACCAAGCATTACGGCCGGATTCAGGCGCTGACCGATGTCAACCTGACGATCCGCCGCAATGAGATTGTCGGTCTGCTGGGCGACAATGGCGCAGGTAAATCGACCCTGATCAAGGTGCTTTCGGGGGCGGTCCCTCTGACCAGCGGCGAGATTTGGATCAAGGGCAAAAAGGTCATCATGACCTCAAGCAACGACGCCATCACCAACGGAATCGAGACTATTTATCAGGATTCCGCCCTTGTTCCGCAGCTCTCCATCGCGCGGAACCTGTTTTTGGGCCGCGAATTGCGCAAAGGGCCCGCGATCTTTGACCAGATGGATCTGGCCGAAATGAACCGCGTCGCATCCGATTTACTGCGCAAGGTTGGCATCTCGAAAAACATCCCGCCGACCACGCCCATCGGGTCGCTGTCGGGCGGTGAACGGCAGGCGGTGGCGATTG
>JANOMH010000076.1:0-5792 GCA_031420215.1 Rhodobacterales bacterium
GGTGGCGCGGACCTCCACTTTGGCTTTGGGCAACGCGACCCTGCCGTTCATGCTGGCCCTGGCCGACAAGGGCTGGAAAGCAGCCTGTGCAGATGACATCCACCTGTTGCGCGGGCTGAATGTGCATGCGGGTAAGCTGACCTATGCCGCCGTTGGGGCGGCGTTGGGGCTGGATGTGATCACACCGCAGGCGGCGCTGGCCCTGTAAAACGCAAAAAGGCCCGCTAGGTAGGCGGGCCTTTTCTTTGAATCCAAGTCCCGGTTTAGCGGGCCTTCAACGCATCGCGGATTTCTGCCAGTAGTTGCACTTCGGTTGGGCCGGCCGGAGCGGCCTCTACCACGGGGGCCGGGCCTTTCAGTTTGTTGACCGCCTTGACAAGCATGAACACCACAAAGGCGATGATCAGGAAATTGATCACAGCCGTAATGAACGCACCATAAGCGAACACGGCGGCACCGGATTCTTTGGCTGCCGCAAACGACGCGGGGCTGGTGCCGGACAGATCGAGGAACATGTCGGAAAAGTTGACGCCCCCCAGGATCAAACCGATGATCGGATTGATCAGATCGCCGACAAGGCTGCTGACGATGGCCGTAAACGCGGCGCCGATGATAATACCAACCGCCAGGTCCATCACGTTACCTTTGGCGATAAAGTCCTTGAATTCCTTAAGCATAGTAGTCCCCACTTTTTGACTATGCGCGTGGGTCTGCTGCCCACTGCGCGTGTGCGCACAGACATAACGCCAAACTCACACAGGTCTATGGCTTTTTTTATCCATTTCTCCCCCCAAGTGATAAACCGAGCTATGTTGACAACAATGAGTATCCCTGATGAGCGATTTGTCCGCCTTTCCCATCACCGCCAAATGGCCCGCCAAAGACCCTTCGTTGATCCAGCTTTACAGCTATCCCACGCCAAACGGGGTCAAAGTCTCCATCGCGCTGGAAGAGCTGGGTTTGGCCTATGAGCCGCATCTGATCACTCTGGCCGATGCCGATGTGAAAAGTCCCGCGTTTCTGTCACTGAACCCGAACAACAAAATTCCCGCCATCATCGACCCATATGGGCCGGACGGTCAACCGATTGGCCTGTTTGAAAGCGGCGCAATCCTGATCTATCTGGCTGAAAAAGCCGGGAAACTGCTTGGTTCGACACAGGTTCAGAAATACAAGACAATCCAATGGCTAATGTTCCAGATGGGCGGCGTAGGTCCGATGTTCGGGCAGCTTGGGTTTTTCGTGAAATTCGCCGGGGCCCAGATCGAGGATCCCCGCCCGCGTGATCGCTACATCGCCGAGACAAAGCGTCTGCTGGCCGTATTGGAAGCGGAGCTGGCCGGCAAAGACTGGATCACCGGCGATTTCAGCATCGCCGATATCGCCCTTGCGCCGTGGATCAACTCTCTGGATTTCTATGGGGCCCGCCCCTTGGTCGGCTGGGATGCGTTGCCCAACCTGCAAGCCTATGTTGCGCGGTTTTACGCCCGCCCGGCGGTGGACCGGGGCAAATCCATTCCTGCCAGGTAAGGTGACGCGCAGTTTTCACCTGCCCCCGGGCGTACGCCGTGGGGCGGGTGAAACCCTCAGGTCAAAACTCATCCCCGCAGAACGCCGCCCGTCGCCTTGTTGACCTTGTCGACGATTTTGGCCGACACCGCTTCGATCTCGGCTTCCTTCAGCGTCGACCCCACCGGCTGCAACCGCACCGCAATCGCCAGTGATTTCTTGCCTTCGCCGAGCGATCCGCCAACAAACTGATCAAACACCCGGACATCGGCAATCAAGACCTTGTCCGCCCCCATCGCCGCATTGACCAACGCCAACGCCTCGACTCCGGCATCCACGACAAAGGCAAAATCCCGCTCGACGGGCTGCAATTCCTGCAGCACCAGCGCGGGGCGGGTCGCTGTGCGGGATTTGGGCACCGGGATTTCCTCGGGCCACAGGGTAAAGGCCACGGCGGGGCCTTTGATGTCCATTTCGCGCAGCATTTTCGGATGTAACTCGCCATAAACTCCAAGGATCTTCTTTGGGCCAAGACAGATCATCCCGTGCCGGCCCGGATGCCACCAGCCCGCAGCACCCCGGATGATCTGCACCTTGGCAGGAGCACCCATCGCGGCCAGCACCGCCTCGGCATCGGCTTTGACGTCAAACAAATCGACCCCGCGCGAGGTGCCATGCACATCCTTTGGACCGGTCCGGCCTATCAGCACCCCGGTCACCAGCAAATGCTGTTCGCCCGGCTCGCCGCCGTGAAATGCATGGCCGACCTCGAACAATGCCATATCCATAAAGCCGCGTGCCTGATTGCGGGCCGCAGCGCGTAACAGGCCGGGCAACAGGGCGGGGCGCAAATGGCTCAGGTCCGCCGAGATCGGGTTTTCCAGCATGGTCGCATCATCGCCGCCGCCAAACAGCAGGGCGGCTTCCTTGTCGATGAAACTATAACTGACACATTCATTATACCCCAAGGCGGCACAGGTCCGCCGCGCCGCAATCTGGCGCATCTGCGTGCCGGTCAACACGGGTTTGGGAACGCCGGGATTGGCCCGCGCCAGGGGTTTGCCTACCAGCTTGGTCAGTGACGCGATCCGCGCGACCTCTTCTACCAGATCAGCCTCGCCCAGCACATCGGGGCGCCAGCCGGGGACATGGGCCATATCGCCCTGCATGACAAAGCCCAAATCTTCCAATGTCTTGCGCTGCACGGCGGGCGCAATCTGCATCCCCACCAGACTTTGGACCCGGTCGGTATCCAGCAGATAGGCGCGGTCGACCACAGGCACCGCCCCCGCAATCACCAGGTCCGACGCCTGCCCACCGGCGTGATCCACGATCATCCGCACCGCATGTTCAAGCCCTTCGACCGTGAACATCGGGTCAATCCCGCGTTCAAACCGATAGCGGGCATCCGAATTGATTTTCAGGGCGCGGCCGGTCAAAGCGGTCTGCACCGGGTCCCAATAGGCGGATTCGACAAACACATTCACTGTCTCATCGGTCACGCCAGTAGCCATCCCACCCATCACCCCGGCGATGCTTTCCACCCCGGTATTATCCGATATCGCCATCATCCCGGCGGCAAGTGTGTATTCCTTGCCGTCCAAGGCGGTCAGCTTTTCGCCGCCCTTGGCGCGGTGGACATACAGGTTCCCAACCACCTTATCGGCATCAAACACATGCAGCGGGCGGTTCAGATCATAGGTGAAATAGTTGGTCACATCGACCAGAAACGAGATCGGACGCAGGCCAATCGCGCGCAGCAACACCTGTAACCATTCTGGCGAGGGGCCGTTCTTGGCACCCTTGATCAATCGGCCCGCGAACACCGGGCAGCCGTCGAAAGTATCGGCGGCAATGGTCACCGATAAATCCGACACTTCTGTCGGAGGAACCGACAGCACTGTCAACTCCCTCAACACCCCCAGACCCCGCGCGGCCAGATCGCGGGCGACACCGCGCACGCCCAAGGCATCCGGGCGGTTCGGAGTAATCGCGATCTCGATCACCGGATCAACGCGGGCGGGGTCATTGGCCGCCAGCCAATCGGCGAAACTTTGGCCAACATCGCCGACGGACAACTCGATAATCCCGTCGTGATCCTCGCCCAGCTGCATTTCGCGGGCAGAGCACATCATGCCATAGCTCTCGACCCCGCGAATTTTACCGACACCAATGGTCGTATCAATGCCGGGAACATAAGTGCCGGGCCGGGCCACAACCACGGTAATTCCGGCACGGGCATTGGGGGCACCACACACAATCTGGGTTACGCCACCGGGCAAATCTACCTGACACACGCGCAGCTTGTCCGCATCCGGATGCGGCACCGCGCTGACCACTCGACCAATGGTAAAATCGCGCAGCTTGGCGGCAGGGTTTTCAACACCCTCCACCTCTAGTCCCAGATCGGTCAGGGCATACAGGATCTCGTCCAGGGTGGCCGTGGTTTCCAGATGGCGTTTCAGCCAGGACAGGGTGAATTTCATCGGTCAGGTCCGTCAGTTCAGGGTCAGTCGCGGTCTTATCCCATTGTGGCGAAAGGGGGAAGCGATGCAATGAAATGACCTTGGCAGTGCCATAGTTCAGCCGTCAGGATTATGCACAATACGCGATAAATCCTAGGCAATCAGAGGACAAGCCATGGAATATCGCGGGTTGATCCTGATCATCTTCGGCTGCAGCCTGATGGTTTCACCGTTGGCGATCCGACTGGTGCAACAACAGCAGGCCGACGCTCCTGGCCAGGTGGAAACTCAGGCGGCCGCCGATGCCGCCTGTGACGCGGCAAGCATAGCGACCCGGTCCTACCGGATTGGTTGCACCCGTAATGCCGGGCCAGCGCAACGGGTCATGCACGGCGGGGCGGCCTTTGTTCTGGCGAAAAACTAGACCCTATTCCAGATCGGCACGCATCGACCAGTCGGCATCGTAACCGCAGTTCCCCATCGTTACGGTCCAGCCAGTCGGGAATGCGGGCGCATCGAAGGCGATGCGGGCCAGCCCCCAGTTGCGCGAAGACCGCCCGTCCGGCCCGGTCAAGGTCGCCGAACACAATCCCTCACCTTTGCCGATCCAATAGCCGTTAAACACGTACCGGTCGGTGCTGTTTCCGGCCAGTCTGTCAAAATACAGATGCGCCACTCCGCCGTTCTGCGGGATCGACAGGATCGCCGTATAGTCGATGTCCGCGACATAAATCGCGGGGCCATCGGCGGTGACCCAGGCTTCATCGGCCAGGGCGGGGGTCGCAAGCACCAGTAGGGCGACAAGCGTTTTCATGAGACAGGTTCCTGTTTGGGTAAGAGTTGGCCACTGATACAGCCTATCGGCAAGCCCGTATAGCATGGGAATCCCTCCCTTATTATTCCTCTGATCCGAACGTATCGCCCCACTCCCTGCATGGTTGCGCCATAGTTCGGCCCAGAAATCCGGCGACATCTGCGCGGCAACGCCTCCAATGACAAGGAAACCCCATGGATTCTCGCGCCCTGATGATGCTTGTCGTAGGGTCAGCCCTGATGCTGTCACCGGTCGCACTCTGGCTGTCCCGACAGCAAGAGGCCGCCGCCGCCGAGGTCGTGGCAGAAGCACCCGCCGCAGACCTGCCTGCCGAGGCAGCCCCCGGCGCCGCGCCCGCCGAAACCTGCACCGGGGCCGCGATTGTCAGCACCTCGGACCGGATTGATTGCAATGGTGAGACGGTCAAAGTCACCAGCCGCCGGGTCACATCGGGCGGGGCGCTGTTCGTGACAGTGGGTGACTAACCGACCAATCCGCGGTCCTGTAAATCCTCGACCACATCGAAATATTCAAACACCAGCATCATTTGGCGATCAAAGCCGCCGTTGCGCGCGAAATAGGCCTGATGATCGGCCTGCCACCCGGCCAGATCGTCATTCTCGCCCTCGCGCCGGGCCATATCCCAGGTGACATCGCAGAACCGCACCTGCTGGACCTTGGTGGTGCGGATCACCACCGCCGGACTGCCATCCCAGTTGGCGGCGATATCGCAGCGCCCGACGAGGGGCAAAGACGCGGGGTCATCGGCGAAATCCGCCAGCGCCGCACAGGTGGCCCGTTTGATGCCTTGCCGGACGAGGGTGAGCAGCGCCTGGCACTTCTGCTCGCTGTCGCCGAACTGAAAGGTTCCGGCACCGGGATAGGTGTCCTGCTGGTCTTCGGTGTCGTCGTCGGGGTGGGTCATGGGGATCACTCGCAGGGTTCGGGGGGCAAAGTAGGGCGGGGTTCACCCCGCCATTCGGTGCGACGGCGGGGTGAACCCC
>JANOMH010000077.1:0-1517 GCA_031420215.1 Rhodobacterales bacterium
GTTCTGGGGCCGACCAATACCGGAAAAACCCATTATGCGATTGAACGGATGCTGGGCCACCGCACCGGCATGATCGGCCTGCCGCTGCGCCTGCTGGCGCGCGAAGTCTATGACCGGATCGTCCGTGCCCGCGGCCCATCGGTGGTGGCACTGGTCACCGGCGAAGAACGCATTGTCCCCGACCGCACCCAATATTGGGTCTGCACGGTCGAGGCGATGCCCGATGGCATGGGCGTCGATTTTCTGGCGGTGGACGAGATTCAACTCTGCGCCGATCCAGAGCGCGGCCATGTGTTCACTGACCGGTTGCTGCATGCCCGGGGGCTGCTGGAAACCATGTTTCTGGGGTCTGAAACCATGCGCAGCGCGATTGCGGCGCTGGAGCCCAAGGCGCAGTTCATTCACCGGGAACGGTTTTCCACCCTGACCTATACCGGGGCGAAAAAGCTGAGCCGGATGCCGGAACGTGCGGCTATCGTTGGGTTTTCGGTGGAAAATGTTTATGCTATCGCCGAATTGCTGCGCCGGACCAAGGGCGGCGCGGCGGTGGTGATGGGCGCGCTTAGCCCCCGCACCCGCAATGCGCAGGTCGAGTTATATCAGAATGGTGACGTGGATTATCTGGTGGCCACCGATGCGATCGGCATGGGCCTGAACCTGGACATCACCCATGTCGCGTTTTCATCGCTGGTCAAATATGATGGGGCCCGGATGCGGCATCTGGCCCCGGATGAGTTGGCCCAGATCGCGGGCCGTGCGGGCCGCCATATTACTCCGGGCAGTTTCGGGGTGACCGGCGAGGCGCTGCCCTTGGACGATGAGACCATCGAAGCCATTGAAAACCATCGCTTTCGCCCCGTCACCCGGCTGCAATGGCGCAATGCGCGGCTGCAATTCGGGTCAGTCAAGCGGCTGCTGCAAACGCTTGAGGAGCGCACCGAAAACGCATGGCTGACCCGGGTGCGCGAAAGCGATGATCTGGCGGCGCTCAAAGCACTGGCCGAAGATGCCGAGGTCAGCGCCCGCGCCACCGACGGCCCGTCCGTCCGGTTGCTGTGGGATGTCTGCCGCATCCCTGACTTTCGCGGCGTCAGTCCGGCCGAACATGCCTCACTTTTGTCCCAGATTTACAACTACCTGCACCAGTCGGGCAAAATCCCGGACAGCTATCTGCACACCCAGATTTCGCGGATTGACCGGACCGACGGCGATATTGATACTTTGTCCAAACGACTGGCATTTATCCGCACCTGGACCTATGTGGCGCAAAGGCGGGGCTGGGTCGGGGACGATTCCGATTGGCGTGATGCCACGCGTCAAGTAGAAGACCGCTTGTCAGATGCGCTGCATGGTGCGCTGACCCAACGTTTCGTGGACCGGCGGACCAGCGTTCTGGCCCGGCGGCTCAAACAAAAGGAGGTCCTTGTGGCCGAAGTCAGTGACAAGGGTGATGTGACCGTCGAAGGCGAATTCGTCGGGCGGCTTGAAGGGTTCCGGTTCCGGATGGATAAATCCGG
>JANOMH010000078.1:0-3625 GCA_031420215.1 Rhodobacterales bacterium
CCGGTCAACGGCTATGCCGGCAACCACGGGGTGTAGGGTGGGTGAAACCCACGTTACTCAAACGCCGCCGTCAACGCGATCTCGACCATATCGCCAAAACTGCGCTCGCGGTCTGCGGCTGGCAGGGCTTCGTGGGTCAGCAGGTGGTCGCTGACGGTCAGCACCGCCAAAGCGCGGCGCTGATAGCGGGCGGCAAGGATATACAGCTCTGCGGCCTCCATCTCGACCCCCAAAATCCCGTGCCGCTGCATCAGGTCGTTCAGGTCCGGGCGTTCGTCATAAAAGGTGTCGGACGAATAGATCCCGCCCACATGGGTCTTGACTGCCCTGCCTTGTGCGGCGGTCCAGGCGGCCTGAAGCAGCCCGAAATCGGCGCAAGGGGCAAAGTTCAGTTCTTTGAAAATAGTGCGCGATGGGGTCGAAGCGGTCGACGCGGTCATGGCCAATATGACATCGCGGATCCCGACATGCGGCTGCATCCCGCCGCACGACCCGATACGGATCAGCGTCTGCGCGCCATAATCCCGGATCAGTTCATTCACATAAATCGACAGCGAGGGCATGCCCATGCCCGACCCCTGAATGGTCACGCGGTTCCCGCGCCAGGTCCCGGTAAATCCCAGCATGCCCCGGGTCTGATTGACGCAAACCGCATCCTGCAGATAGGTCTCTGCCGCCCATTTGGCCCGCAGCGGATCGCCCGGTAATAATACGGTTTCCGCAATTTCACCGGGTTTCGCACTGATATGAAACGTCATTCTGGCCATCCTTTTCGATCAGAGGGTCCAAATACTGACCCCGATCTCACATGAGCGTTGAAAACAAACAAGCGGAGCATCAGCCCCGCTTGTTTGTTAGTCCCCATCAATCAACTGTGGCAACTGTCAGATTGTGTAGTCTTCTAGATTTCTGCCACGCTTTTGCAGGTCAAGCACCCAATGCGGCTTGCGGCCACGGCCCGACCATGTGTCGGCAGAATTTTCGGGATTGCGGTACTTAGCCGGCGACTTCGGCTTGGCACGTTGGCCTTTACCCCCGGTGAATCCTTGCAGTTCGGCCAAAGTATAGCCGTGCTCGGCGGCGGCGCGTTCGACAGCTTCTATTGCGGCTTTCTTTTCGCGGGCGGCCACCGTCGAGAGTGCTTTTTCAACAGAAGCCCTCAGCGACAGAAGCTCTTTGCGCGACATCGTATTCAGATCGTTGCTCATTTGGTATTCCCCGGTTTTCGTATTTTTTGGACCTATACCTTTGTCCACCACCTACGCCATATCATTCTGGAAGGAGCTACACTAAAGTGCAATTAATAATCAACGCCGAATGTCACCGGTGTCAGAAATATCTGATTTATCCGCGGGTTTTGGCAGGTTTTTGCCGAGAGCCGCTCTAGTTCGGGTCAGGCCGCAGCTGAAGCCATGGTTCCGGCTAATGCAATAATGTCTGACATGATCTTGTTCAATTCGAAATCCTTGGGCGTATAAACCCGCGAAATGCCCATTGCCTGCAGAACCGGCAGGTCAGTTGTCGGGATGATGCCACCGATGATCACTGGGATATGGCTCAGCCCAGCCGCTTGCAGGCGGGCCATCACCTCGGTCATCAACGTCACATGCGAGCCGGACAAGATCGACAGTCCGACGACATGTGGCATCTCGTCCTGAATGGCCCGGACGATGTCTTCGGGCGACTGTCTGATCCCGGCATAGCTGAATTCCATGCCGCAATCGCGGGCACGGGCGCTGATCTGTTCCGCTCCGTTGGAATGGCCGTCCAACCCCGGTTTGCCCATCAGGAATTTCAGGCGGCGTCCAAGGCTTTGGCTGACTGTATCGACTTCGGCCCTGATCTGATCCAACCCTTCGGTCCGGTTTGATGGGGCCGGGTTGACACCGGTTGGGCCGCGATATTGGCCATAGACAGCACGGACCACGTCCGCCCATTCGCCGGTTGTCACGCCGGCTTTGGCGCATGCAATCGATGGGGGCATTATATTCTGGCCTTGCAGCAGCGCCAACCGCAACGCAGCCAGTGCCGCGCGGGCAGCATCGGCATCACGCGACCGGGTCCAGTCCGCCAACCGGTTCAATTGATCGGCTTCCGCATCCGGGTCGGACTGCATGACGTTGCTGTCAGCACTGGTCAGCGGGCTTGGTTCCGCCGATTGCCAGCGATTGACCCCGACGACCGTGGTTTCGCCGTTTTCAATCGCGGCAATCCGGGCCGAATTACTATCAACCAGCCGCGCTTTCATATAGTCAATCGCGCCAATCGCACCGCCCATCGCGTCGATCTGCGCCAACTCTGCGCGCGCCTCAGCCTTGAGCGCTTCAACCTTGGCAGAAATTGCGGGATTTCCGTCAAACAAATCGTCATATTCCAGCAGGTCGGTTTCATAGGCCAAAATCTGTTGCATCCGCAGCGACCATTGTTGATCCCATGGCCGGGGCAGGCCCAGCGCTTCGTTCCAGGCGGGCAATTGCACCGCTCTTGCACGGGCGTTTTTCGACAAAGTCACCGCAAGCATTTCTATCAAAATGCGATGAACGTTATTTTCTGGCTGCTGTTCGGTCAGCCCCAGCGAGTTGACCTGCACCCCGTATCGAAAACGCCGATACAAGGGGTCGGAAATTCCGTAACGGTTTTGGCAAATTTCATCCCACAGCTCGGTAAAGGCCCGCATCTTGCAGAGTTCGGTTACAAACCGGATCCCGGCATTCACGAAAAATGAAATTCGCCCCACCATTGGCGCAAATGCCTCTGGCGGGACCTTGGTTTTCAGCTCGTCCAGCACAGCGGTCGCTGTGGCCAGCGCAAAGGCCAGTTCCTGCTGTGGCGTCGCCCCGGCTTCTTGCAGGTGATAGGAACAGACGTTCATCGGGTTCCATTTGGGTAAATGCGCGTGGGTCCATGCCGCCACATCGGTAATCATCCGCAGGGATGGCGCTGGTGGACAGATATAGGTGCCCCGCGACAGATATTCCTTGATGATGTCATTTTGCACTGTGCCCTGCAGTGCGCGCAGGTCAGCGCCCTGTTCCTCGGCTGCGGCGACATAAAGCGCCAGCAACCAAGGGGCAGTCGCATTGATCGTCATCGAAGTATTCATCTGGTCCAGCGGAATATTGACAAACAAGCTGCGCATATCTCCCAGATGGCAGACCGGCACCCCAACTTTGCCAACCTCTCCCCGCGCCAAAGCGTGGTCGCTGTCATAGCCGGTCTGGGTAGGCAGATCGAAGGCCACTGAAAGCCCGGTCTGCCCCCGTGCCAGATTGGCCCGGTACAGCGCATTTGAGGCGGACGCCGTCGAATGCCCGGCATAAGTGCGAAATATCCAGGGGTCAGATTTAGGGGACATCGACGGGGGTTCCATTGTGGCGCAATAATATTACGTGTTGCATCAACTATCCGACAGTTTATGGCGTTGTCAATTCGCCGCAAAGCAGCATCACGGGATTTACGGCGACCGCGTTAACTGTCACGGTTCCGGCATGAACCAATCTGTCGAACTCCCCCTCTGGCTGCTCATTCTGATCCTGCTTTTCGCCGGAGTCACACTCGCCTCGCATTTCCTGTTCCCCTCGGTGCGCTGGTTTTTCCGCAAGCGGATGGAGCGGGCGGTAGGTCG
>JANOMH010000079.1:0-3357 GCA_031420215.1 Rhodobacterales bacterium
GCCTACCGGCTGCTCCTGTCGCCATGGGTCGGGCATGGGTGCCGGTATCACCCCACCTGTTCGGCCTACGCGATGGAGGCGCTCGCCAAACACGGTGGGATCAAGGGGTCGTGGCTGGCGGCCCGCCGGATTGGCCGCTGCCATCCCTGGGGCGGGTCGGGGATTGATAACGTCCCCTGACGCCGCTCAAGACGGATACTGATATCGCCGCGCCACCTATCCCTGACAGTTGCACAAGGCTGCCGGATGCCTGTTTGCAGGGCCGTCACCCTCTCGCATATCTGCCCCTAGCTTGATGACAATGCCGAGATCCATCCGCTGTTCCACAGGGCCCCAAAAAGCCCCGATTTCGTTAAGCTGCGCAAACGGATCGTGGGACAGGTGCGCGAGGCAGTCGAGCAATACGGTATGGTCGAGCGTGGGGCCAGATGGCTGGTCTGCATGTCGGGAGGCAAAGACAGCTATACAATGCCGGCGATCCTATATGAATTGCAATGGCGCGGGCTGTTGCCTGTCGACCTGCTCGCCTGCAATCTGGATCTGGGGCAGCCGGGCTTTCCGGCGACGGTGCTGCCGGAGTTTCTGACCAAAATGGGTGTGCCGTACAGGATCGAATTTCAGGACACCTATTCCATCGTGATGGACAAGGTGCCCGCCGGGCGAACCTATTGTGCGCTGTGCTCGCGGCTGCGGCGCGGCAATCTGTACCGGATCGCCCGCGAAGAAGGCTGCTCTGCCGTGGTTCTGGGCCACCACCGCGATGATATTCTTGAGACATTTTTCATGAACCTGTTTCATGGCGGACGCCTCGCAACGATGCCGCCGAAACTGGTGAACGAAGAGGGCGACCTGTTCCTGTATCGCCCGCTGGCCCATGTGGCCGAAGTGGATTGCGCGGCTTTTGCGCGAGCCATGAGCTATCCGATCATCCCGTGTGACCTGTGCGGGTCGCAGGATGGGCTGCAACGCCAGCAGGTCAAGCAGATTCTGGACGGTTGGGAAGCGAACGCGCCCGGCAGGCGGCAAGTGATGTTCAGGGCGCTGATGAACACATGGCCCTCGCATTTACTTGATCCGGCCTTGTTTGATTTTGCCGGGTCGCAATTGGGCCCACGGCAAAGTCCACCCGTTGCCGACAATTCGATGGACATTCCGCGGGCACGTTAACGTCCTGCTCAGGAAGATGTCGGTAACTTGCGGGAAGCAACTGGCGCAGACCAAAGGTCCGCCCGAACTGCCCTGAAAGACCCATCGCCGCGAAGGAATACTTTGACGATGATCGCCATCACTGCACGGGCGCTGACTGCCCGAATTTTGCGCATGCTGCACAGCCTCCGGCGCCCGCACATGCTGGCTTTGATGCCGCTGCTGGTGCTGTTGGCACTCGCACTTGGGGGGCAATCGGCGATGATATTTGTGGCGCTCGCATTTCCGATTGCCCTGACGGTGGCACTGCCGCCAGAGTCAGGGACGTCCGTTGGCATAAAGGACCCTTTGACCGGGCTTGCGCAACGAGGCGGCGTGGTGAACGCGCTCGACCGGGCTTTGCGCTATGCCGCGCGGACCGGCCGGGCGACCGGGGCGTTGATGATCGAAATTGACCGCTTCAAACTGCTGGAGGAACGGCATGACCGGGCGGCCATAGAACGGATCCTGCGGGTGACTGCAGACCGGCTTACCGACATATTGCGCGAAAACGATCTTGCCGCGCGGCTGGAAGGGCCGACATTCGCCGTTGCCCTCGCCCCGGTGCGCCGGCTCGATCTGGAAGCGGCCATTCAACTGGCAGGACGCATCCAGCGCGCCGTGTCAGAGCCGATTTCGGTGGATTCGACGCATGTCTATATCACCGCCTCGATCGGGTTCAGCATCGCCGCCAGACTGGATGGACCGACAGGCGAAACCGTGTTGCAGGCCGCAACCTCGGCCATGATCGAGGCGCAACGCTCTGGCCCTTCGGCGATCCGCAGTTATTCCGAAGCCATGCGCGCCCGCATTGTTTCGCGCAACAGCCTGTCAGACGAAGTGGCCGGCGCACTTGAGCGCGGCGAGATCATGGCGTTTTTCCAGCCGCAGATTTCCACCAAAACCGGCACCATCACCGGCTTTGAAACCCTGGCCCGCTGGCATCACCCGGACCGCGGGCTGATCCCGCCGATTGAGTTCCTGCCGGCGCTGGAACAGGCGGGGCTGATGGACCGGTTGGGCGAGATCATGATCTATGACGCGCTGACTGCCCTGAAACACTGGGACGACGAAGGGTTCGACATTCCGCGCGTCAGCGTGAACTTTTCAAACGATGAATTGTGTGATCCGCGCCTTGTTGACCGGATCGGCTGGGAGTTGGACCGGTTCGACCTGACCCCTGACAGGCTGGTGGTCGAAGTGCTGGAAACCGTTGTCGCCGCACATTCCGATGACGTGATCATTCGCAACCTTTCGGGTTTGGCCCGGCTGGGGTGTTGCCTCGATCTGGATGATTTCGGCACCGGACACGCCTCGATCACCAATATACGGCGGTTTTCCATCGAACGGATCAAGATCGACCGCAGTTTCGTGACCAGGATCGACGCGGACCCGGAACAACAGAAAATGGTCTCGGCGATCCTGACGATGGCGGACCGGCTGGGCCTTGATACATTGGCCGAAGGTGTCGAAACCGCCGGAGAGCAGGCGATGCTGGCAAGGCTGGGCTGCGGCCATCTGCAAGGCTTTGGCATAGCCCGACCAATGCCCATGCCCGAGACCGATGCCTGGATCAGGACCTATCGCCGCCGGCTGGACGAACCCGTCAGTTTGCCACGCAAAGCTGTCTGACCAAAGGTCAGTTGCCGATCTTGCCCTTGCGGAACATCACAATCAGGCTCTGCGGCCCGGTCCGGCCCCTCCCAAGGCCTAAAACCGCTTGACCTTTGGCCCTGTGGGCTATTGAACCGCTCTGAAATTCAGCGACATTGCAGGCGGATTTATGGACGGTCAGAACAAGAACCTTTTCCTTGCCATGGTGCTGAGTGCCCTGGTCATTCTGGCATGGACGGTGCTGTTTCCACCTGCGCCCCCGGTCGTGCCAGCCGACCCAACCACAACCACAGCCGATGCAACTGCTGCACCTGACGCTGTCACACCGACCGAAGTGTTGGCCAGCCCAGAAGAAACCGCTGTCGCCGACGCCCCGCGGGTGAAGGTCGAGACCTCCAATCTGTTTGGCTCGATTTCCTTGGTTGGCGGGCGGATTGATGATCTGTCGCTGCACAACTACCGCGAAACGATTGATCCCACGTCGGCCAATGTGCATTTGTTTACCCCGGTGGGCACTCCATCCGCCTATTACGCGGCCTTTGGTTATGCCGCCGCCGA
>JANOMH010000080.1:0-6274 GCA_031420215.1 Rhodobacterales bacterium
GATAGGCCAGCGGCACCGGGATCGGCACGTTGATCCCGATCATCCCCACATTGACCCGGTTGGCAAAGTCGCGGGCGGTATCGCCGTCGCGGGTGTAAATTGCGGTGCCATTGCCATATTCGTTATCCATGGCCAGTTTCAGCGCCTCTTCGTAGGTTTTGGCGCGCACACAGGTCAGCACCGGACCAAAGATTTCCTTTTGATAGATCTCCATGTCCGGCGTGGCGTGGTCAAAAAGATGCGGGCCGACGAAAAATCCGTCCTCATAGCCCTGCAAGTGGAAATCACGCCCGTCCACCACCAGTGTAGCACCCTGATCGACGCCGGACTGGATCAGCCGCAGGATGTTCGCCTTGGCGGCAGCGGTGACAACGGGTCCGTAATCGACGTCTTTGCCGCTGGTATAGGGCCCGACTTTCAGCTTTTCGATCCGCGGGATCAGTTTGGCGATCAGCGCGTCGGCGGTGGCGTCACCGACCGGGACGGCGACCGAGATGGCCATGCAGCGTTCGCCCGCCGCGCCATAGCCCGCGCCGATCAGCGCGTCGGCGGCCATGTCCAGATCGGCGTCGGGCATGATGATCATGTGGTTTTTCGCACCGCCAAAGCACTGCACGCGCTTGCCCTGCGAACAGCCACGCCCATAGATGTATTCGGCAATCGGGGTGGAACCAACAAAGCCGATGGATTGAATGACCGGGTGGTCGATGATTGCATCGACCGCTTCCTTGTCGCCGTTGACCACTTGCAGGATGCCTTTGGGCAGGCCCGCTTCCTCCATCAGTTCGGCCAGCATCAACGGCACGGAGGGGTCGCGTTCGCTGGGTTTCAGGATGAAGGCGTTGCCGCAGGCGATGGCGGGGGCGAACATCCACATCGGGATCATCGCGGGAAAGTTGAACGGGGTGATGCCGGCGCAGACGCCCAGTGCCTGCCGCATCGAATACATATCGATGCCGGGGCCGGCAGAGTCGGTGAACTCGCCTTTCAGCATTTGCGGGGCAGAGATGCAATATTCGACCACCTCAAGCCCGCGTTGCACATCGCCTGCCGCATCGGGCAGGGTCTTGCCATGCTCGCGCGACAGGGCTTCGGACAGTTTGTCCATGTCGCGGTTCAGCAGGTCGACGAATTTCATCATCACCCGGGCGCGGCGCTGCGGGTTCACGGCGGCCCATTTGGGTTGGGCGGCGGCGGCGGTTTGCACAGCCAGGTCCATTTCGGCGGCATTGGCCAGCGGCACACGGCCCTGAACTTCGCCAGTTGCCGGGTTAAACACATCGGCGAAACGGCCGGATGTGCCTTTGACATGAGCGCCGCCGATATAGTGGGTGAGGTCTTGCATGGTGATCTCCCTAATGTTGCGACGGGTATAGTCTTGCATTTGTGTTCGTAACAGAGGCAGTTTATCAAAACCATTTTGCAGGAATGTGCCTATGGACAATTGGGATGATCTGCGGGTGTTTCTGGCAGTGGCCCGCGCGGGCGGCCTGACCGGGGCGGGGCCGGGATTGCAGATGGACCCGGCCACCGTGGGCCGCCGGATAGCGCGGTTGGAACAGCGCATGGGGGCGGCGCTGTTTTTGAAATCGCCGCAGGGCTATGCCTTGACTGATCTGGGGGCGCGGTTGCGTGATCATGCGGGGGTGGCGGAAGAGGCGTTGGCGCTGGCTTTGGACGAAGGGCAGGGGGCCAGTGGCCTGACCGGGCAGATCAGAATCGGTGCCCCGGATGGCTGTGCGAATTTCCTGTTGCCGCAGGTTTGTGCGCAAATTCAGCGGGGTAATCCGGGGCTTGAGGTGCAGGTGCTGGCCCTGCCGCGCGTGGTCAACCTGTCCAAACGCGAGGCGGATATGGCGGTTTCGGTGTCTGCACCGGATGCCGGGCGGCTGACGGTGCAAAAAATCACCGACTACAAGCTACATCTGGCGATGCGGGGCGATGGGGCTGCTGTGAGGGCCCTGGGCGACCTGAAACACCTGCCCTGGGTCGGCTACATCCCCGACATGATTTTCGATAAAGAGCTGGATTATCTGGGAAATCTCGCCCAGCAGGGGGTGCAGTTGGCCTCGAATTCAGTCTCGGTGCAGTTGCAGATGCTGCGGCAGGGCGGCGTTGGCATCGTGCATGACTTTGCGCTGCCATTCGCACCCGAACTGCGCCGGATCCTGACCGGGCAGATCAGCCTGACCCGGTCATTCTATCTTGTCCGCCATGCCGCTGACCGACAATCCGACCGGATCAACCGCTTTGCCAGCGCCCTTGTTGCCGGGCTGAAAGCCGAAGTGCTGCGGCTCGAGTCTGCAACGAATACTTGACAGAAAGGCGCTTCGGGCGTCCCCTGAGGGGCAGGAGGACCGGACCATGTTGGTAAGTCAGATTTTGAAATCCAAGGCCGATGCGCATGTGATGACGGTGCGGCCCGAAATGACCGTGGCCGAAGCGGCAGCGATCCTGTCGCAAAAGCGGATTGGCACTGTGATCGTGTCGCGCGATGGCAGCCAGGCCGATGGAATCGTGTCCGAGCGTGACATCGTGCGTGAGGTCGCCAAACGCGGAGGCGCCTGTCTGTCGGACCCTGTTTCGATGCTGATGACCCCCGATCCGACCACCTGTAGCCGCAATGATACTGCCGATCAGGTGCTGCAAACCATGACTGACGGCCGGTTCAGGCATTTGCCCGTGGTCGAGGGCGGCGTCATGGTCGGGCTGATTTCCATCGGCGATGTGGTCAAGGCCCGGCTGTCCGAACTGTCGATGGAGAAAACCGCGCTGGAAGGGATGATTATGGGCAACTGATGCCCTTGCATTCCGCCGTGTAATAATGTTGCGTCTGCCCAAGGTTTAGACATGAGGGCCGCCATGCGCACAGGACTGTATCCCGGCACGTTTGATCCGGTAACCCATGGACATATTGACATTATCCGCCGCGCCTGTTCGCTGGTGGACCGGCTGGTGATTGGCGTGGCGATCAACCGCGACAAGGGCCCGTTGTTCAGTCTGGAAGAGCGGGTGGCGATGCTGGTTGCCGAATGTGGCCCGATCGCCGCCGAAACCGGCTGTCAGATCGAAGTCTATCCGTTTGAAAACCTGCTGATTACTTGCGCCCGCGATGTTGGCGCAGGGGTTATTATTCGCGGCCTGCGCGCCGTTGCAGATTTTGAATATGAGTTTCAGATGGTCGGTATGAACCGGTCTTTGGACAATTCCATCGAGACTGTATTCCTGATGGCCGATGCCAAGAATCAGGCGATTGCGTCGAAACTGGTCAAGGAAATTGCCCGGCTGGGTGGCGATGTGGCGAAATTTGTCCCACCTGCGGTCAAGTCCGCCCTGCTGGCCAAATTGGGCAAACCATAAAAGCCGCCCCGGATAGGGCGGCTTGATCGTCGTTTCAGGCGTTCAGGCAAAGGCGTCCGGGATTAGCCGTAGATCGCCTGCCGGGCCATCGCATCTGCGTCGCCGCGATAAATCCCCAGGTCCAAAGCAATCTCCAGCGGCATGTCGCGGATTTCATTGCGGGTGCGGACATAGGCGGCGTGTTTTTGCAAAGCTTCACGGATATTCGAAAACAGGTTCATTTCTTCTTTCCTTCGTTTCATCTACCGACAGGGCGTATCCCCTTTCGATGAGCCAAACATAGGGATGCTGCGGTGCAGCACAACAGACAGATAGCGCTAACCGTTATGCGCAAGGCGCATAGGTCGGCGCAAAGAAAAACCGCCCCGAAGGGCGGTTTGATTGATGTGTTGTGGTTTCACGCCGTTCAGATCAGCGCGCCCATCGCCACGGCGGTATCAGACATGCGGTTTGAGAAACCCCATTCGTTATCATACCAGGTCAGGATGCGGACAAAATTGCCCGGCAGCACTTTGGTCTGATCGGCAGCAAAGATCGACGAATGCGGATTGTGATTGTAGTCCGAGGACACCAGCGGCGCAGTTTCGAACCCCAGGATGCCTTTGAGCTTGCCCTTGGACGCGGCTTCGATCGCGCCATTCACATCGGCGACGGTCACGGTTTTGGACAGCACGACCTTAAAGTCAACGCAGGACACATTCGGGGTTGGCACCCGGATCGAAGACCCGTCAAGCTTGCCCGCCAGTTCCGGCAGCACCAGCCCAAGGGCTTTGGCGGCCCCGGTGGTGGTCGGGATCATCGACAAAGCGGCGGCGCGGGCGCGGTACAAATCTTTGTGCATCGTGTCCAGCGTCGGCTGATCGCCCGTGTAGCTGTGGATCGTGGTCATGAACCCGGTGACGATGCCAAACTCATCCGACAACACCTTGGCCACCGGGGCCAGACAGTTGGTGGTGCAAGACCCGTTCGACACGATCAGATCGGCTGCGGTCAGCAGGTGGTCGTTCACCCCCATGACGATGGTTTTGTCCGCCCCGCCCGAGGGGGCCGAGACCAGCACGCGGCTGGCTCCGTTTTCAAGGTGAACCACGGCCTTGTCCTTGTCCGTAAAAATGCCGGTGCATTCCATGACGATATCGACATGCGCCCAAGGCAGGTCAGCCGGATTGCGGATCGCGGTGACTTCAATCGGGCCGCGCCCGGCGTCAATCGTGGTCGCAGTCGTCGTCACTGTGCCCGGAAACCGGCCATGCACCGAATCGTAGCGCAACAGGTGGGCGTTGGTTTCGACGGGACCCAGATCGTTGATCGCGACGACCTCGATGTCGGTGCGCCCCGATTCGATGATGGCGCGCAGGATGTTGCGCCCGATCCGGCCAAAGCCGTTGATTGCCACTTTGACTGCCATGATGGGTCCTCTTGTTCGGGGGGTGAATGGTGTCGGTTGCGGCGTCAAATTTGCCATATCGGGGCAAAGGTCAACCGCCAATTGGGGGCTTTCCTTGCTTCTTAGCGCCAGAACGCCAGATATTCGAGCAGGTCCATTCCCTTTCGGGCCAGAAACAGCGGCGCCCCCAGATGCAGGACGAAATGATCGAGCAAAAAAAACCCGGCGATGAATGCAACAATCCAGATGGCGAGTGTGTTGGTCATGGCTGCTGTCTTAGCTTTGCCATGCTGTCGGGCATAGCCCTTTGATGACGATTTGAGGGGGCGGGATGCGGTCCCCACTGACATTATTGTTCGGCTGGGTCCTGATCGCCGCCCGGTTTTTGGGTGGGGCGAAGGGGGGCGACCCGATCCGGTTTTTGCATTTGCGCGCCACCCGCGCTAGACCCTGATGTGACACCAAGAAAAGGCTTAAGATGAGCGGACTTCTGGCACTTTTGGATGATGTAGCGGCGATTGCCAAAGTGGCTGCCGCATCGGTTGATGATATTGCCGGGGCGGCGGCCAAGGCCGGGGCCAAGGCGGCAGGTGTTGTGATCGACGATGCCGCTGTGACCCCGAAATATGTGACCGGGTTTGAGGCGCAGCGTGAATTGCCGATGATCTGGCGGATCGCGCGCGGGTCTTTGTTCAACAAGATCGTTATCCTGTTACCGCTGGCCTTGCTCTTGTCGAACCTTGCCCCCTGGGCGATCACGCCGCTGTTGATGATCGGTGGGGCGTATTTGTGTTTTGAGGGGGCGGAAAAAGTATTTCACGCGCTGTTCCCGCATGCCGATGCCGAGGTAGCCGAGGATTTCGACGTGGCCGACCCCGCCCATCTGGAAGAGTCGCGCGTCAAGGGTGCGATCAAGACCGATTTCATCCTGTCCGCCGAGATCATGACCATCGCGCTGGCCGCGATCCCGCAATCCGCGATCTGGATCGAGGCGATCACCCTGGCCGTGGTCGGGGCTGCCATTACACTGGGCGTCTATGGTGCAGTGGCGCTGATCGTGAAGATGGATGATGTGGGCCTGTTCATGGCGGCGCGCGGCAGGCTCGCCCCGACCCGGGCAATGGGGCGCGGGTTGGTGCTGGGCATGCCATGGCTGCTTGCAGTGCTGTCCATTGTCGGCACGGCGGCAATGCTGTGGGTCGGTGGGTCGATCATCATCCACGGGATGGAAGAACTAGGCTGGGTCTGGCTGGGCCACCACATCCACGACTGGGCTGTCGCTGCTGGCCATGCCGTGCCACAGGCCGGGGGGTTTGTCGAATGGGCCACCAAGGCTGCCATCGACGGCGTGCTGGGGCTGGCACTGGGGATGCTGCTGATCCCGCTGGCGACACGGGTGGTCGGGCCGGTTTGGGGGTGGGTGACAGGGGCGAAGGCGGCAGCACATTGAGCGGCGCGGTGGTTTAAACCCCCCAAACGATGGTGGGGGGAAAACACCCCGACCCCCACAAAGAACACAATTAACCA
>JANOMH010000081.1:0-2450 GCA_031420215.1 Rhodobacterales bacterium
GTCGATCTTCGGCTTGACCTGAGATCGGATTGCGACAGGACGGGTGATGAAGGAAGCGCCAGCATGATCACGTTCAACCCCCATCCGGGGCGCGATCTGGTTCTGGCGCATTCGCCAATGGTGCGGGCGTATCTTGCAGCAGCGCGCTACATCGCCGCGCATGACGCGATCGGGCTGACAAAATCCGGCGCGTGGAACCGACGGTTCATTGAAAGGGCGGTTGCCGAGATCGACTTCCCCGGCTGGCCCGCGGACGATTTGTATTCGGTCAACAAGGTGCTGAACGAATACGATGTCGCCCCGCTGGAATATCTGCATGCCGTGATGGACGGCCTGAAAATGGGGCCGCAAGTACAAGGGCAGGTACCGGTTCAGCCGTGCTGGTCAGGCCCTTGCCAAAGATCCTGAGACCGCCTTTGCCGCAGTTATTCCGGCCTATCTGTTCCGGTTCAACCCTGCCGAAGGGATGCGCGGTGGTGGGGCCCCGATGGGCAATTGGGATATCTTCCTGAATGTCCCTAACCTTGAAGTGCGCGACGGGATCACTGCTGGCCGATTGGCAGAAATACTTTGTGATGACTGCACGCCCGGTTGGGGTGGCCCGGCCAGTGGTCTGACGAATGCAGTCCTGCGTCCATTGCGTTGGGCGGGATTGCTGCGCCGTGAGGGTGGGCTCGGATTGCAAGGGCGCACATACCACAAGACCCCGCTCTGGGCCGCAGCACTTGTGTTGGAAACCGACGCCCGGCGGGGAAGTATCATTCCTTTCGCCAAGATGTAGGGCCGGCCCAGAGCGGCCAGACGTCACAGACTGAATGCCGCAATGCGGCTGATTGGAAGCGGCCATTCAAGCCCATAGCAGCGAATAGCGAGCGACGGTACCACGCTTGAGGTCGACATGTTGGTAGAAAATGGATGATGCAATACCTTGTTGGATGCAACTTACTATTTCAGCGACCGTGTTTTTGAAACTTCATTTCCTTTGAGACCGCTTCGTGCGCGGCACCCACACCCGTTGGATATCGGCGGCATCTTTCGCAATCCCCATTGTTTACTATCGCCACCGGTGGTGGGCTGACTCTGCCCGTCATAGCACTGCCGAACGGCAGTTCCGTTGGGGCTCACGCGGTCGAACAGGTCTCGGGCGCGGTTTTCGAGCTGGAGACAACCGCCGATCGGCCTGCGGCAACGCAATTCCTGTCGCGCCAGCTGTTTATGAGCAACCGGGTCACAGCGGCGGGGCGGTCGCTTACGATTGTTCGGGGGATTTTTGTTGAGACGGATTACCGAGGGTGATGTAGCGAACATGGGGTCGAAGGCGCAGGCGTAGCAGTGCGGGTGGCGTGGTCAAACCAACACGTAGGGCCAAGTGCCGCGCTGTATCGGCCCGCTCGAGACCCGCCTCTTTCGCACCTTTTCAGCACGCAGTTCGCAGCCAGTTTGCAGAAACAATTGCTGCCGGTTCAACGACGGCACTTGACGTGTTCGTGAAGAATACCTAGGTCGCATATCGGCGACCGGGCCCCTCTGACAGGTATCTACATGCCTGTGATGTCGGCGCTATTCTAACGGGGCCGCTATTCTTCCATGACATTCCCCGGCAAAAAGCAACGAACCAAATCGGGGAAACCATGGATTTTCTATTTGTCGAAGTGATCAGCAAACCCTTGTGGCTTTGGCTGATGTTCCTGACGATTGTCATCACGCTGATGATCTTTGACCTTGGCGTGTTGCACAAGGAGGATCACGAGATCGGCGTCGCCGAAAGCCTGAAGTTGTCGGCATTCTACATCACGATCGCGATCGCGTTCGGAGGCTACATCGGGTGGGCCTGGTCGAACGGCACCCTTGTCACCAGCGACGGGACCAACCCGGTTGCCTCGTACTTCCAAGGCTACATCATCGAGAAGGTGCTCTCGATCGACAACGTCTTCGTCATCTCGCTGATCTTTGGTTTTTTCGCCATTCCGCGGCAATACCAGTATCGCGCGTTGGTCTGGGGCATTGTCGGGGTCATCATCCTGCGCGGAATCATGATCGCAATCGGTGCGGAACTGGTGTCGAACTACAGTTGGATGACGCTGGTCTTTGCGGCTTTCCTCGCCTTCACCGGGATCAAGATGTTGGTGGTGAAGGAAGGCGACACAGACGTGTCGAAGAACCCGATGGTCGGGCTTGTGGCACGGTTCATGAACGTGACCAAGGAGCTTCACGGCCAGAAGTTCTTCGTCCGCCAGCCGCATCCCGTAACGAAAAAGATGGTGCTGTTTGCCACGCCGCTGTTCGTGGCGCTGGTTGTGATCAACTTTGCCGACGTGATCTTTGCGGTCGACTCCGTGCCGGCGATCTTTTTGATCACCACCGACACCTTCATCGTCTACACCGCCAACATCATGGCGATCCTTGGTCTGCGTGCGCTGTACTTCGCGCTTGCAGCACTTGTGCACCGC
>JANOMH010000082.1:0-2125 GCA_031420215.1 Rhodobacterales bacterium
CTTTTTGTGCTGGCGCTGTCAATCATCGGCGACGTGATTGCACCCAAAGACCGGGGCAAAGTGCAGGTGGTGTTCACGGCGGTGTTTTCGATCAGTAGTATCATCGGCCCGTTGATGGGTGGCTGGTTTGTGGAAAACCTGACCTGGCACTGGATTTTCTTCATCAATATTCCGCTCGGCGGCGCGGCCCTGCTGGGCTTTGCACTGGGGTTCAAGGCGCATCCGGCGCAGGTCAAGCACAAGATCGACTATGCGGGGGCGCTGTTTCTGACTCTGGCGCTCGGCTCTCTGGTGCTGGTTTCCTCGCTAGGCGGGCACACGTTTGGCTGGGGATCGCCGCAAGTGCTGGGGTTGATGGCGCTTTGCGTGGTCAGCACCGGGCTGTTCCTCTGGGTCGAATCCCGCGCGTCCGAACCTGTCTTGCCGCTATACTTGTTCAAAAACAACGTGTTCTGGGTCACCTGCATCATTGGCTTTGTCGCCGGGGCCACGATTTTCGGGGCGCTGACTTTCCTGCCGCTTTACTTGCAGGTCGTACGCGGGGCCACGCCCACTGTGTCAGGCTGGCTGCTGATCCCGATGACCGTGGGCGTTCTGGCGGCCTCTCCGATTGCGGGCCGCTATATGGGCAAGCAGGGCAAATACCGGGTCCTGCCGATCATCGGTTGCAGTTTCCTGTCGGTCGGCACGATCCTGCTCACCACTCTGACCGTTGATACCAATCTGGTCTTTGTCAGCCTGTTCATCATGCTGGTGGGCTTCGGGCTTGGCTTTATCTTTCCGGTTGTCACTACTGCGGTCCAGAACGCTGTCCCACGCGAAGTGATCGGGACGGCCACCGCTGCGGGCCTGATGTTCCGGCAGGTTGGCGGGTCATTGGCGGTGGCACTTTATGGCGCGATCTTTGCCGGGCGGATGTCCACTGCATTGGCCAACATCGACGGCATGACTCCCGAAGCCGCCAACCAGATCGGCCCACAAATGATGGCCGGACTAACCGAGGCGACGCGGGCACAAGTCACCCTCAGCGTGGTCGACGCCCTGCACCCGGTCTATTGGCTGGCCTTCGGGCTGGCAGTGATTGGACTGGGCTTCACTTTCCTGCTGAAAGAGATTCCGCTGATCAACCGCATGGTGCCAAAAGGCGAGTAACGCCAAATCTTCACTCATCGCCCAAAAAACAAGCACTCCTTGCCCTTCTTTTGGCCCTAAATATCCCCGCCGGAGGCTACAGTGCCGATCACGCGCGCAGACGTCGGTGTTGTGCCCAACCTGTCGCTGCCCTGTTGTCCCTGACACAGAATCTTCATACACCTTTGCTGCAACTGCAAAGGACCCGCCCATGCCCAGCCCGACCCGCGAATTCACCAAGATCCTCATCGCCAACCGGGGCGAAATTGCCATTCGCGTCATGCGGGCCGCCAATGAAATGGGCAAAAAGACCGTCGCGGTCTATGCGGAAGAGGATAAATTAGGCCTGCACCGGTTCAAGGCCGACGAGGCCTACCGGATTGGCGAGGGGCTGGGGCCGGTCGCGGCCTATCTGAGCATTGACGAAATCATCCGCGTTGCCAAAATGTCCGGCGCCGATGCGATCCATCCCGGATATGGCCTGCTGTCGGAAAACCCCGATTTCGTCGATGCCTGCGATGCGGCAGGGATCACCTTTATCGGCCCCAAAGCCCTGACCATGCGCCAGTTGGGCGACAAGGCCAGTGCGCGGCGCGTGGCGATGGAGGCAGGCGTGCCGGTCATTCCCGCCACCGAAGTTCTTGGCGACGATATGGATGTCGTTCGCAAGCAGGCGGCCGAAGTCGGCTATCCCTTCATGCTCAAGGCCTCCTGGGGCGGCGGCGGGCGCGGCATGCGTCCAATCATGAATGAAAGCGAACTGGTCGAGAAAGTCCGCGAAGGCCGGCGCGAGGCCGAGGCAGCGTTCGGCAATGGCGAGGGGTATCTGGAAAAGATGATCATGCGCGCCCGCCACGTTGAAGTGCAGATTCTGGGCGACAAGCATGGGTCGATTTATCATCTGTGGGAGCGGGATTGCTCGGTTCAGCGCCGCAATCAAAAGGTCGTCGAACGCGCCCCTGCCCCGTATCTAAGCGATGCCCAGCGCCTTGAA
>JANOMH010000083.1:0-1504 GCA_031420215.1 Rhodobacterales bacterium
GGCAACCGACAGACGAGGTTTGAGCAATGCCATGCCCTCAATCAATTGGGCGAGTCCGGACATCAGCCTGCGGTGCCCCGAATCTGATCGGGGCACCCGCGCCAGACCAACTAGCCCCTCAGTGCGATATCTTGCCAACCAACGCTGCGCTGTCCGAAGCGGGACGTCGGCGTGTTTTGCCGTTGCCGCCAGCGCGACATTTTCTTCCAGATGCGGTCGAAGAATCGCAAACCTGTGCATAGCGCCCTCGCGCAGCGCAGCGGGCAATTCTGCGAAGGACAAGTCCACCCGATCTCTGAACATCCTCGCACCTCGCTGTCGGTCAGAGTTACTGGATCGGCCTGTCCGTAAGAGGTTCGTTCACCGGACAGGTGAAGACGCGTGCACCAAACGCTGCATTCCTTTCGAAAAACGATTCTCATTTGACTAGTACGGTGATAGTATCATTGAAGGGGCCTTTTGCGTTACACACAAGCGCAGCCAAAGTGAAACCGGCCAATTCCGGCGCAAGGATGCACTCATGTCAAAAACCCGTATTGGCTATGCCCGCTGCTCGACCGACAAACAGGACCTCGCCGCGCAGTGGGCAGCGCTCCGCGATCTCGATGTACCGGAGGACCGCATTTACACCGATCACGGCTTCACCGGTACAAACCGGGCAAGGCCGGGGCTGGATCAGGCACTGGCCGCTGTCCGCGATGGCGATACGCTGGTCGTCTCCAAGCTGGATCGGCTAGCCCGCTCCGTGCCGGACGCCCGCGACATCGCGGACCGGCTAGCCGCGCGTGGCGTCAAGCTGGCACTCGGTTCAAGCGTCTACGATCCAACGGATCCGATGGGAAAGATGTTCTTCAACATCCTCGCCACCTTCGCTGAATTCGAGTCTGACCTGATCCGCCTGCGCACCCGCGAAGGCATGGCCGTGGCGCGTGCCAAGGGCAAATTGCGCGGCAAGCAGCCCAAGCTGTCAGAGAAACAGCAAAAAGAGCTGCGCCGGATGCGCGATACGGGCGACTATTCAATCAGTGATCTGGCGGAGTTGTTCTCCGTGTCCAGGCCAACCGTCTATCGCACGCTGGCCCGAGTGGCAGGCGACAATTAGCCCTGAAGATTCACCGCCACATAGCGTTGAAGGCCACAGCGGGTATCCCGGCCTGCAAGCCATGCTATTTCGCGCGGCATCAAACGGCAGGATCCCAAGTAGATGCAACCAAGGTTGGCCAGCTTTGACGTGCTGTTCATGCGGGAAAAGGGGCGTTGCTTTTTGTGGTCCAACGCCCTTCGCTTGTCATATCTGAAACAGCGCCTCGCGGGGCCAATGGCGCAGGGCCTTGCAGCTTTTGACGAAAGACTGAATGGATGCCGTGTCGGTCAACGCGCAGAATGCGTCATCCGCAGCGCCAGCCAAAGCACAAACCGCAACGAGGGCGCTCGCAGCCTCGGACCAGCCGATGTATTTGCAGTGCTGAAAAGCCTCGGTCAAGAACGTCAGCGCCGCCGGTGT
>JANOMH010000084.1:0-6054 GCA_031420215.1 Rhodobacterales bacterium
GTGGCGACCGGGCGGTTGTTGTGGGCGCACAGATCCACAACCCGGGACACAAGGGCGGCGTTGGACGGGGCAAGGGTATCGCGGTCAAGCCGCACGTTGTCTTCCAGTCCGGTGCGGGCATGGCCGCCGGATGCGACGGACCACTTATTCAGCGTCAATTGCGCTTGGCCGATCCCGGCAGCGCACCATGGCGCATCCTTGCCAAACAGGCGGTGGATGGTGTGGATGTAATAGTCGAATACATCCCGATCGGCGGGCATCGCATTTTTGACGCCCATCACGAATTGCACATAAGGTCGCGCGGCGATCTGGCCTGCGTGCCACATTTGGTGCGCCTTGAGGATATGCGACAGATCAAACGCCTCAACCTCGGGCTTCACTTCGTATGTGACCATTTCTGCGGCCAGCCAATCAACCAGATCGGGCGGGTTTTCATAGACTCGGGTCGGAAAGTTGTTGGACCCGACAGACAGACTGGCCATGTCGGGCCGCAAGGGCAACATGCCGCCACGCGCCGTCCCCGCGCCAGAGCGGCCACCGGTGGACAACTGGACGATCATGCCGGGGCAGTGTTTGCGGACCCCCTCCATCAGTCGCGCAAAGCGGGCGGGGTCAGAGGTGGGTTTGCCCTCATCATCACGGACATGGGCGTGAACGATGGCAGCCCCCGCCTCGAATGCCGCATGGGTGCTTTCGATTTGCTCGGCAATGGTGATCGGCACGGCGGGATTATTTGCCTTGGTGGGCAGTGATCCGGTGATAGCAACGCAGATGATACATGGTTGGGTCATATGTCGATAAACACCGTTTCGCTGTCACCCTGCAAGTGGATGTCAAAGCGGTAATGGCCAGGGCCGGTAACTGTTGCAATCAAGGTTGCGACGCGGGCGCGTTGTTCGATCGACCCCAACACCGGGTCGGCGACATGCAGGGCGCGGTCTTCGGGGAAATACATGCGCGTGTTCAGTCCAATGTTGATCCCACGAGAGACGAGCCACAGCGACAGATGCGGGGCCTGAGTCTGGCCTGCGCGACCGGGCACCGGGCCGGGTTTGATGGTATCGAAAGCGTAAAGGCCGGTGTCGAAATCCGAGATTACCCGGCCCCAGCCGCGAAAGCCATTGGCACAATCGGCCACCCGCGGGTCTTCGGGATGCGGGTAAATGCCGCTCGTGTCGGCCTGCCAAACCTCGATCAGGATGTCTTTGACCGGGGTATTCAGGCCGTCATAGACCATGCCTTCGATATGAATCCGCTCGCCCGGAACGCCAGCGGGGGCAAGGTTTTGACCGAGTTCAGTTGCAAAAGTTTGAAAGCCCGCCGCACCGGGGGCAAGGCCGATATGGACATAGGGGCCAGCGGTTTGTGACGGTGATTCTTTGAGGTAATTCAGGGGCTGCACCATTTACTGACCCTCCAGCTTGTTCTCGAACAGGGTCTGCCGCCTGCCGCGCAGGATGATGTCGAATTTGTAGGCCAGACAGTCCATCGGGATGGCCGTGTTCAGGTCAAGGGCGGCGATCAGGCGTTGCGCGGCCTGTGGGTCGGGGATGGTTTGGACGATGGGGCAGGTGGCCAGCAGCGGGTCGCCCTGGAAATACAACTGGGTGATCAGGCGCTGGCTGAAGCTTGTGCCAAACACTGACACATGGATATGCGCGGGCCGCCACGCGTTCACGTAATTCAGCCAAGGATAAGGGCCGGGTTTGATGGTGCGGAAGTAATAATAGCCGTTGGCATCGGTCAGGGTGCGCCCGCAGCCGCCGAAATTGGGATCCAGCGCACCAAGGTAGGCGTCTTTCTTGTGCCGGTAGCGCCCCGAGGCATTGGCTTGCCAGATCTCGACCAGGGTATTGGGCACCGGCTTTGCATTTTCGTCCAGCACCCGGCCATGCAGGATAATCCGTTCGCCGACAGGCATGCCGCCATGCCCAAAGTTCAGCGTCAGATCATTGTCCAGCGGCGCGATATCTGCATGGCCAAAGGTCGGGCCGGTGATTTCGGACAGAGTTTGTTGCAGGGTGAGCAACGCTTGGCGCGGGGAACGCGGTACGCTGGTTTTATAGCCCGGAGCATGGGCGGGCGGATGCATGGCGCGGTCGCGCATATAGAATTCGGCGGGTTTCATGTGGTGTCCTGGCGCATCGCGGCGAAGGTGTCCTTGGCGATCTTGATGGCATGATTGGCGCGGGGCACGCCAGCATAGATCGCGACATGCAGCAGCGCCTCCATCACATCGGCCTGGGAAGCGCCGGTATTGGTGGTGGCGCGGATATGCAGGGCAAGTTCGTGATCGTTGCCCAGACCGGCCAGCAAGGCGATGGTCAGCATCGACCGTTCCCGCAGCGGAATGGTGTCGCGCGCCCAGACATGGCCCCAGGCAGCATCAGTGATAAGCGACTGGAAAGGTTCATCGAATGTGGTTTTGGCGGCTTCTGCCCGGTTGACATGCACGTCGCCCAGCACCCGGCGGCGGGTGGCCATGCCTTTTTCGGTGACGTTGGTCATGACAGGCCCCCGACAAAACCGGCGATCAGGCTGGCGACCTGTGCAGGTGCGTCGATGGCGGGGATGTGGCCGGAGCCCGCGAGTTCGACCAGTTTTGCCCCCCGGATCAGCGCGGCGGTTTCAGCGACAAGGGCGGGCGGGGTCGACAGATCTTCGGAACCGGCGAGCAGGAGAACGGGAAGGTCGAGGTGGGCCAGACCGGCCCGCAGGTCAGCCCGCGACAGGGCGCGGCAGGTCTGGGCATAGCCGATGGGATCAGCCCGCAACAACATCGTGCGCCACGGCAGCGGCGCATCACTGACGCGAAAGGTTTTGGGGAACCAACGGTCAAGGATGATGTCGGCGATGCTGGCAATGCCATCTGCCTCAACCGCATCGATGCGGGATTGCCAGCTTTCCGACGTGCCGATCTTGGCGGCGGTGTTGGACAGGATCAGGGCGCGGGCGCGGGCCGGGTGGTGAATGCCAAAGGCCTGGGCCACCATGCCGCCGACCGAACAACCCGCGATGACGGCGGTCTTAATGCCGAGGTGGTCGAGCAGGGCCACCACATCATCGGCAAGGTCTTCGACGTTCCACTTTTGCGCCGGCGTGGCAGATAACCCGTGGCCGCGTTTGTCAAACCGGATACATCGTTGCGGCAGCCGTTGGGTCACCCCCTGCCACATCCGCAGATCGGTGCCGAGGGAATTGGCAAACAGGATTGCGGGGGCATCTTTTGGCCCCTCATCCTCAAAATGCATATGGCCCCAAGGGCGGATCAAAACGTGCATGGCTTCCTCCGGCTCTTGTTGTGTCATAATCTTTTGCAGCAGTATAATGAGAAGTTGTCTAAACGGGATACTGAAATGGTTATGCATCCGGGAATAAAGCTGCGGCAAATCCGGCTTTTCCTGCAAATCGCGGATTCGGGCGGGTTGACTGCGGCGGGGGCGGTGCTGGGTTTGTCGCAACCCGCCGTGTCAAAATCGCTGGCAGAGTTAGAGGATTTGCTGGGGGTAAAGCTGTTTGCGCGCCTTGGGCGGCGGCTGGCCCTGACAGCGGAAGGCGAGGCTTTTCGCCGTCATGCAAAGGAAGCCGTGGCCAGCCTGAATGCCGGGGCACTGGCGATCCGGGGCGAAAGCGGACGGCAACGCATTTGCGTGGGTCTGCTGCCCACCGTCTCAACCCGGTTCTTTCCGGCGGTGGTGGGCCGGTTTTTGCAAGACCCGCCAACAGTTACCCTGTCCATCGAGACGGGGTCGCACCCGTTCTTGCTGCAAAAACTGCGGGCGCGGCAGATGGATGTGATGATTGGCCGGATGCCCAATGCGGCGGAAATGGCCGGAGTGACGTTTGAGTATCTGTATGAAGAGCCGATCATTGCCGTGGTCAAGGCAGGGCATCCGGCAGAACGTCAGCCCATTGCGCGCATATTGCGGGATTATCCGGTGATCCTGCCAACGCGGGACTCGATCATACGAAAGAATGTGGATGAATACCTTGCCGCCCTTGGGCTGACCGGGCTGGGGCCTGCGGTCGAAACCAGCACTTTGGCGCTGGGCCGGGGACTGTTATTGGCGTCGGATGCGATCTGGTTCATCTCGAAAGGCGTGGTGGAGAATGAGGTAGAGGCCGGGCAACTGGTGCCCATTGCCCTTGGTGCGACGTTCCTGTCAGGGGCGGTGGGAATGACGACGGTCACGGGCGGGACCGTGCCGCCTGCGATAGCGGTGTTGATGCGGCTATGCCGGGAAGCGCGGTAGCCATTCAGGTGCTTCAGATCGGCTTTGGCGGTCAACAGGCCAAGGAGGGGCGGCCCGTCGGGCCAGCGTTGCGTGACGCTGCCCAATCTTTGGTTTTTCTTTGGCTTTCGTGGCGCGGCACACTAGTCTGGTCAGGCATATGGAGCCGACCTTGCTATGATCCCGCTGCCCGACCCGCCCGCAATCAATGCCGCACTGTTTTACGACACCGAGGACATTGCTTTTGTGACTGCCTCACTGGATTGCGTCCTGGATGTGACAACGGCGGTCCTGCTGACGGACGACACAGCACTTTTGCCCCAAATTCCCGCACATCACCGTCTGCCATTCGACGAAACTGCGTTGGACCGGTCCCCGGTGGACCCAGAGGAGGTTTTTGTCCGTCTGCGCCCGCGACTTGCGGACGGTGCCGGTGGGCTGGTTGTGGATATGAGTTGGGCGGTCGCCAATTTGCAGGGCGCAACCAGCCTGGAAAGCTGGGGTGCGGTGGCGGAGCGGCTGGCGCAGAGTCTCGGAAAGCCAGTGGTCAGCATCTACAATCAGGACCTGACAATCGAAGAGCAGATGCAGGCGGCGTTCAGGTCGCACCGGCAGTTTCTGGCACCGTCGGGCCTGCATGTGAACCCGTACTGGATACCCGCTGACCTGTTGGATGTGGCTTTGCTGGATGAACAGCTGTCCTTCATGTTGGGCCGGGTGGTGCCGGATTATGCCGATTTGCGGGCACGGCGCCGAACCGGGCAAATGAATGCGCGCGGGGCCACGCCGTCCTGGCTGGCGAAACCACGGGCGATTCTGGGCGCACAGACCGGGACGGCCCGTTGGCACATTCACTGCCTTGGCCAGTTGCGAGTCTTTATCGGCAACCAAGAAGTGAATTGGCGCATGCATGGCGGTGCTCCGAAAAAGACCAAGACACTGTTTGCTTAATTTTTTTTGCAAAGCGGCGAAAAAGGTGCCCATGCTGACCGGATCGGAGAGCTTTTGTGGTCCGGGGATGGGTCCGAGGACACCAAGCGCGCCCGCCTTCATCACACGGTTGCGATGCTGCGCAAGACGCTTGGCAATCCGCAAGCGGTGGCCCGGATCGGCGAATATTACCGCCTCAACCCGCCGCGCGGCAGTTGGATTGACATCGACACCTTTGAGCAGCTGTGCCGCCGCGCACTTTCGCTGTATAAACGCGGCGAGGATGAGGCGTCGTTGCGGGTGTATTCCGCCGCCGAGCAGCTTTACACCGGCGATTTGTTCGAGGACCTGCCCTTGGAATATGTTCAACCCGAACAGGACGACTGGTGCTTGCCCCGCCGGATCTGGCTGCGCGAAATGGCGCTCAAGGTGCAGTATGACTTTGCCAAGCTGCTGATGCGGTCGCAGCGGACGCGCGAAGCGCTGGAACATTGTAACAAGGCTTTGGCCATCGATCCCACGTCGGAAGGGGCCAATGCGGCGGCGATGAAAATCTTTGTGGCCCAGGGCCGCATCGACGCCATGCACCGCCAGTTCCGACAATACCGACAGGCGCTGGCGACAATTGGCGCAACGGAAGGTGCTGAAATCACATCGCTTTATCGGGATTTGTCGCGCCCCCGGTCATAATGTCAAAGCGCGCCAAAGAAAAACCAAAGGACGCGGGCTTACCCTGAGTCGCAAGGGGAGTCGGGCCGGTTTCAGCATCTGCCCCACCACGCAAGGAAAATACCATGAAGGATATCAACGGCGTTTCGCCGTCTGACGGCTATGATCCGTTCAACCTCAACAGCCCACATGCGCAGTGGAAAGCCTTCCGCGAGGATGAGCC
>JANOMH010000085.1:0-22075 GCA_031420215.1 Rhodobacterales bacterium
GTCGATCTTCGGCTTGACCTGAGATCGGATTGCGACAGGACGGGTGATGAAGGAAGCGCCAGCATGATCACGTTCAACCCCCATCCGGGGCGCGATCTGGTTCTGGCGCATTCGCCAATGGTGCGGGCGTATCTTGCAGCAACGCGCTACATCGCCGCGCATGACGCAATCGGGCTGACAAAATCCGGCGCGTGGAACCGACGGTTCATTGAAAGGGCGGTTGCCGAGATCGACTTCCCCGGCTGGACCGTGGACGATTTGTATTCGGTCAACAAGGTGCTGAACGAATACGATGTCATCCCTCGCTGATAGTGCCCAAGACGCGGGTGAGATCGGGCGCAAGGGTTCGCAACGCGTCAAACTGGGACAGAAAGACCTGCCCGGTCAGCGCATCAAGGAAATGCGAGGTCTTGAGCCGGTCCATGACCGGTCCCTTCACTTCTGACAGGTGCAGCTTTACTTTCATTTCGCTGAGGCGAAGATTGATCGCTTCGAGACTTTCCAGAGCGCTCAGATCGATCTCGTTAATGGCCGAGCACATCAGCACGACATCCCGGATCGGGCAATCTGTAGCGACCCGGTCAGACAGGTAGTCCTCAAGAAACCGGGCATTGGCGAAATAGAGGCTCTCGTCGATGCGGAGGGTTAGCAGAGCAGGGTCGGTCAGGACTTTGTGGCGCAGGATATTCCGGAAATGCTGGGTGCCCGGAACAAGCCCCACTTCGGCGATATGCGGGCGGGAGGATTTGTACAGATGGAGTGCGATGGACAGGGCCACACCAGCAGAGACGCCGGTTTCCACGCCAAGCCCGAGGGTCAGCAGAATGGTGGCCGCCACCGCGCTGAAATCGGCCTTTGAGTAGGCCCAGCTTCGCTTCAGGATCGAGAAATCCACCAGGGACAGCACCGCCACGATGATCGTCGCCGCCAAGGTGGCCGTGGGCAGGAAATAGATCAGCGGCGTCAATGCAATGGCCGCAATGCCCAGTCCGATGGCGGTAAAGGCGCCTGCCGCGGGCGTTTCTGCGCCGGCATCGAAGTTGACGACCGACCGGGCAAACCCGCCGGTGACCGGGTATCCCCCGGTAAAGGCCGCCCCGAGGTTTGCAACGCCCAGACCGATCAGTTCCTGGTTCGGATCGATCCTCTGGCGTTTTCGGGCGGCAAGGGTTTGCGCGACCGAGATGGATTCCACGAAACCGATCACTGAAATCAGCACGGCGGGCAGCAGAAGTGAACCCAGCAGATCAAGGGACAGCGATGGCAATGTCAGCGGCGGCAAGCCTTGGGGCACGACGCCCACGATGCGGACCCCTTGCGCGTCCAGTCCGAACCCCCAGACTGCCAGCGTCGTGGCGACCACGGCCAGCACCGGCCCGGCCTTGGTCACCATATCCGCCGGACGCGGGCCAAGGCCCATGCGGCGCAGAAGCGGTTTCAGCCCTTTGCGCACCCAGAACAGGAACCCGGTCGCCCCGACTCCGATCACCAGCGTGATCCCGTTCGTGGCCGAGAGGTTCTGTGCCAACGAGACCGCCATAGCGGGCAGCGTGTCGCCGCTTGCGCTGATGCCCAAAACATGCCTGATCTGGCTGGTGGCGATCAGGATGCCAGAGGCTGTGATGAATCCCGCGATGACCGGATGAGACAGAAAATTGGCCAGAAATCCCAGCCTGAGCAGCCCCATCGCCAACAAGATTGCCCCCGACAGACCCGCGAGTGTCAAGGCCGCAACCGCGTAACCCATCGTGCCCAGCTCTGCGACATTGCCGATGGCGGCAGCGGTCATCAAGGACACCACGGCCACCGGCCCGACGGCCAGCGCCCGGCTGGTGCCGAAGATCGCATAAAGGATAATCGGTGCGATCGAGGCATAAAGCCCGGCTTCGGGCGGCAATCCGGCCAGAAGCGCATAGGCCAGCGACTGCGGGATCAGCATGATCGTCACGATCACCGCCGCGAGCAGATCACCCGTCAGGGCGCGCCGGTCATAGGTCCGGCCCCATTGAAGGATCGGCAGGTAGCGGGCAATTGATGCAGCAGTCATGGGAGGGGTCATTTCTGGACAAAGGGCATGCGTACGACGCGACAGGCGGGGTGTGGCCTGTCAGCGCCGGATTGCGGCAAACAGGCTCTGGGCCCGGCCGCCAGAGCGACAATAGGCCAACACCTTGCCCCTGGCCGCTGTCACCACACCGTCAAAAGCGGCAAGATCATCCGTGGTCGCTTCGCCTGGCTTGATCGGGATATGATGGGCCTCAAGCCTCGCCAATTCTGCAGCGGCCTTGATGTCCGCAAAGGTGGGCTGGCCCGCATCCTCGTGATCGGGGCGGTTGCAGATCACGCAACTGAAACCCGCGCGCCTCAGCTGCGGCAGTTGGGCAGTGGTGATCTGCGGGCTGACCGCAAAAACGGGCGTGATGTGTTTGATATCGTGCATCTTCTGTTTCCTTGATTGGAGGTTCGGTCAGCGCTGGTCAAAGTGCATTGACGGGCACTTTCAATACAGGGTGGCCATTCTTGTCAGTGGGCACTTCGCCCGCGCGCATGTTCACCTGCAGTGCAGGAATGATCAGCCTCGGCATGGCAAGGGTCGCGTCACGTTCGGTGCGGAACGTCACGAACTGCTCTTTTGTGGCCCCTTTGCCAATATGAATATTGAATTCCTTTTCAGCGGCGACGGTAGTCTCCCACTGGATATCGCGGCCATTAGGGCCATAGTCATGGCACATGAACAGGCGGGTCTCGTCTGGCAAAGACAGGACTTTCTGGATACTATCGTAGAGCGTGGCGGCATTGCCGCCGGGGAAGTCGGCGCGGGCTGATCCGCCGTCGGGCATGAACAGCGTATCGCCGACAAAGGCCGCGTCGCCCATCACATGCACCATGCAGGCCGGCGTATGGCCGGGCGTAAAGATCGCTACCGCGTCCATATTGCCAACCTTGTAAGTATCGCCATCCTTGAACAGCGCGTCGAACTGGCTGCCATCGCGCTGGAATTCGGTGCCTTCGTTGAAGATCTTGCCGAAGGTCTCCTGCACGACCATGATCTTGTCGCCAATGCCGATCTTTCCGCCCAGAGCCTTCTGGATATAGGGTGCCGCCGACAGATGATCTGCGTGGACATGGGTCTCGATGATCCAGTCCAGCTTCAGGTCATGAGCTCGGATATGCTCGATGATAGAGTTGGCATGGCCGTAAGTAATCCGGCCTGAGGCATAGTCGATGTCCATGACGGAATCGACGACCGCACAGGCATTGGAGGACGGGTCCCTGACCACATAGCTGATGGTATTGGTTGCGGGGTCAAAGAACGCCGCGACCTCGGGCTTGACGGACAGGTTGATAGGAGAGACGGTCATGATGGTTTCCTTTCCGTTTCAGGCTTCACGGCGCAGCACGCGCGCGGCGCGTGCCCCGCTCAGGGCGATCAGGCCCTTGGCGGCAAAGATTCCGGCGATCAGCGCCGCGACAAAGGCGAAGACCTCGAACCGGCCGGTTCCCAGGGCGGGAAGGGCGCCGCCGGGACAGAAACCGGCAATCCCCCAGCCCACCCCGAACAACGCCGCACCACCCAACAGACGGGCATCGATCCGCGGATTGTCGGGCAGATGGAACCTGCTGGCGATCAGTGGCGCGGGCCTGTGCAACACAATGCGGTATCCCAGGAAGGCGACGACGACCGCTCCGCCCATGACAAGGATCAGGCTTGGGTCCCAGGTGCCTGCGAGGTCAAAGAAGTTGAGCACCTTGGCCGGGTTGGCCATCCCCGAAATGGAAATACCCACCCCAAAGATCAGGCCGATGAGAAAGGTCGAGACGAGGCGCATCAGTCAGGCTCCCAGAATATGACGGATGACAAAGACAGTCATTCCGGTGGTCAGCATGAAGGTCAGTGTGGCAGCGATGGACCGGCGCGACAGCCGGGCGATGCCGCAGACCCCGTGGCCTGAGGTGCAGCCCGACCCATAGGTCACGCCGATTCCGACCAGCAGCCCGCCGATAAGCAGCATCGGCATCGACACCGGCACCTCTACCACCGGCATCTGCCCGGTGACTGCAAGGACGGCCAGCGGACCGCTGAATATCCCGGCCAGCAGCGCCAGCCGCCAGCCAGTGTCGGGATGCACGGAAGGGGTCAGGACGCCGGCCAAAACGCCGGTCGCCCCCATGATCCGGCCCAACGTCAGCATCAGCAGCACCGATGCCAGCCCGATCAGCCCGCCCCCTGCCAGCGATTGCAGGGGCGTAAACACGGTTTCAATGCCCATCATGCCCGGAAGCTCTTGTTGCCGGTCACCGCGCAAGGCGGACAGAACCGATGGCGCGCAGTGTTTGCAGCCACGCAGGTCACCCGGCAATCCGTCCCGCCCCGCAGTCTCATTGTCGCGATCATTTCCTTGATCTCCTGTTCAAGCTGCCCCCCGTTTAGGTGGAAATGCCGCGGAGTTCAGTGATCAAGTCACCAAAAGAAAAGTCTGCATGCATTCAGGCCGGACGGGGCGACCTGACGCCCGCGTCAATCGACCGAAAGTGAGGCCAGACGTTCCAGTCCCGCCTTATCCAACACCTCGATGGCTCCGCGCGCCTGTGCAATCCAGCCGCGCCGCTGGAATTCCCCCAATTGGCGCGAGATCACCTCGCGCGCCGTGCCAAGTTCGGCAGCCATCTGCTGATGGGTGGCCTTGATCTGTCGGGTGCCGCGTTCGAGCGCGATAAGCTTTTGCGCCAACCGAATATCGACACGCTGAAATGCAATATCCTCGATGACCTGAAACAGATCGGTGATCCGTCTGGAATAGGCGGTAAAGATGAAATTGCGAAAGGCGATCGATTGCGAGACCAGATCATCGAACACGGCGCGCGGGATCGCCACAGCGCGCACATCGGTTTCGGCGACACCTTCGGCAGAATAGTCTTCATGCGCCAACAGGCAAGCCGTGGTGAGCACGCAGCTTTGCCCCGCCTCGACCCGGTAAAGCACGATCTCGCGGCCCCCTTCCGAGATTTGCTGGACCCGGACCCGGCCTTCCAGCAGCAACAGCAGGTTTTCGGGTGACTTGCCCGGCCCAAAGATCACCGTGCCCTCTGGCACCGTGATCAGGGCGCTTTTCCGTGTCAGCACGTCGCGGACGGCGGGCTCCAGACGGGACAAGCCTGGGAATTGTGTGATCCAGTCGGAACTCATGTCAGGGCCTCATTGCTGCCTCGCTCCAACGCATTGGCGCGAGCCTTGGGCGGGGATCCTGCTCCCCATAAACCAAAACGCTGCCCGAAGCGAACGGCGACAGCATCTCGACCCGGAGTGCCGCGATCGCAGTGCCAGCGGCAAGCCGCCATTCAGATCATCGATGACGAAAGGGTGCAGGTGGCGACCGGCACGCCGGTCGGCCCTGAGCGGACACTCGACAGCATAAGCGTTTGCTGCGGCGCTGCATTCACGAAAGCCGCCATTTGTACTTTCTGTGGCAGGTCCGGGTGGGCAAGCTTTGATGATGTGACCAATCCCGGATATTGTCGATATTTGAGCGCTGCACTGGTCATCTTGTCAGAACCCAAATTGGCCACGCCGCGGCCGTTCTTACCTACGTCGCTTTCAAGGCCACAGCAATCTTCTGGCTGTAGGTCGTGGCCCTATCCAAACGCGGTCAACCAGTTCAAAGAGGACTCGGTCAGACCTTTGGGCTTGTACTCTGCCCCCAGCGGGGACGCATAGCCAAGTTCCGAAATAACCTCAAAGATATGCGCGTAGTTCAGTTCGCCCCGATCTGGGGGGCCTCGGTCCGGAACGGACGCAAACTGGATATGGCCGATGATCGGCAGCAGGTCCGCAAGGCGGTGGGCAACATCGCCTTCGGTCCTCTGCACATGATAGCAATCGAACATCAGACGAAGGTTTTTTACCGCGACCTGCCCGATAATGTCGCGGGCCTGATCCGTGGTTGTCAGAAAATACCCTGGCGCGTCGTGGCGGTTCAGCGGCTCGATCAGGATCGTCAGACCATGGGGTTCGGCCATGGCGCTGGCGAAACGCAGATTTTCCACGAAGGTCGCATGGGCATCAGGCCCGACGGCAAATCCCGCCATGACGTGGATGCAAGGCGTTCGGGTCACGATCGCATATTCCAACGCTTCTGCTATCGCGGCGCGCGCGTCTGCTTCGCGCCCTGGTACAGCCGCTAGGCCGTTTTCGCCGGGGTTGCCCCGGCGCGTGTTCAGGCCCAACATTTCCAGCCCGGTTTCATCAAGCACGGCGCGTAGTTCAATCGCCGGTGTCGCATAGGGCCAGTGACACTCCACCGCGTGAAAACCGGCGGCTTTTGCAGCGCGGATTGCCGCTGACAGCGGCAGGTCGGCCCAAAGGAACCCGAGGTTGGCGGAAAACCTCATGTGTCCCACTCAACGTCGAAATGGGTGACGACATCGCGCACCTGCGCATCGCTAAGGCGGCGCGCGTCAAAGCCGCGCATCAGGATCGCCAGCCGTGCGGTGTCTTCCAGCTCCTCTATGGCATTGCATGCGGCCTCGACATCCTTGCCCGCGACAACGGGCCCATGATTGGCCAGCATGACGGCGCTTCGCTTGCCAGCAAGACCGCGCACGGCGTGGCCTATCGCGGCATCGCCCGGTCTGAAATAGGGCAGCAACTTTACGCGCCCCAACTTCATGATGCCGTAGGGGGTCAGGGGTGGCAAAAAGTCGTCCGTGTTGGCGTCGGGCATCAACGACCACGCGACGGCGTGACAGGAATGCAGATGGACGACCGCGCCTGCCTGCGACCTTGTGTCATAGAAGGCCGAATGCAACGGCATTTCCTTGGTCGGGGGATCACCCGAAATCAGCCGACCCGCACCGTCGAGGTGGCTAAGCCGGGCAGGATCAAGCCTGCCGAAACTTGTGCCCGTCGGCGTGACAAGCAAGCCGCCGTCTGAAGTTCTGGCCGAGATGTTGCCCGTCGACCCGCCCGTCAGTCCGCGGTCGAACATCGATTTTGCGAGCGTGCAGATAAGTTCGCGCATGCGCGTGTCAGTCATAGCTTTCCCTCCAATATGCAGGCTGCGCGCATGAAGAAATCCGGTGTGCCAAAGTTGCCGGATTTCAATGCCATCACAAGCTGCTTGCTGGCCTGGATCGCAGGAACACCGGGGGCGATTTCGGGGCCAATGTTCAGAGTGGCGATCCCCAGCCCCTCCACCACGGCGCCCGATGTTTCTCCACCCGCGATGACAAGGCGTTCTGCACCCCGCGCAACCACGTTGCGCGCAATTTCGGCGAAGAACGCCTCTAGCGCAGCCGCGGCGCGGTCGCGCCCATAATGCTGCTGCACTTGGTGCACCGTATCGGGATCGGCGGAACTGAAGGCGAGTGGCACGCCGTCGCTGGCCACCAACCAATCAGCGACGCTGCCGGCGTCGAGCCGGTGTTCGATGACGTCCGCCGCAACGATTTCGAAGGCAGGATTACTTTGGATGTGCAGTGCGACCTGGCCTCGTGTCGCGGCAGAACAAGATCCGGAAAGCACGACGCATTTTCCTGCCAACCCGGCCCAGGGCAGGCTCGAATGCGTCACCAGACCCCTGCGCTGAAAGTTCGCGGGCAGGCCCTGAGCCACCCCTGACCCTCCGGTGATCAGCGAAAGTCTATCGGCAGCTTCACCGATCTGCATCAGATCTTCGTCCCGGATTGCGTCCACGACAACATGGCGCTTGCCCGACTGCTGCTCTGCCGCCAGGGCGGCGCGGATTGCACCGGCACCATGAAAGACGGTTGCTGCTGCGACGTGACCAACCGCATGGCGGCTTTGCAGAGCCAGCCAGCGGCGGATATCGGGGTCGGTCATTGGCGTCAGGGGATGGTTTTGCATACCGGATTCGTTCAGTAACTGGCCACCGACAAAGAGATGCCCCTGATAGACCGACCTTCCCGCCCCCGGAAAGGCCGGGCAAAAGATGACGGTTTCAGCCCCCAGTGCATCAGCCAGCGCGTCGGCGACTGGGCCGATGTTGCCTTGGGGCGTCGAGTCGAATGTAGAGCAATACTTGAAAAAGAACTGCTGGCAGCCTTGGGCGCGCAGCCAGTCCAGTGCCTCAAGCGACAGTCGCACTGCGTCTGCTGGCGCGATGGACCGGGTTTTAAGCGCAACAACCCCTGCTTCGACCTCGGGGGCAGCCGCATCGGAGGGAACGCCAGTGTACTGCACCACCCGCATGCCTTGCTTGGCCAGCGTGTTCGCCAGATCGCTGGAGCCGGTAAAGTCATCGCCGATACAGCCAAGCAGCATCAGATGTCCCTTTTCGTGCAACAACCGCACACGGCAACAAGCCGGGTCATGGCAGGCGGCCCCCCATTTCGTCCTCGATGTGGATCTGGATGATGTCGTCAAAGGACGCTTCGGCACTGAACCCAAGCGCCAGGGCACGCTGGGGGTCGAACCCTTGCGGCCAGTTCGCAATGATCCCGGCAATGGTGTCGTTCGGTTCGCGGCGGATCAGATCGACCGCCTTCTGACCGGCGACCCGGCGAAGTGCGTCGATCTGTTCTTCGACCGAAGCCAGAAGACCGGGCATCATTACGTTGCGCCGATGCCCCATCGGCGTTGTGTCCATTGTGGCGGCGTGCACCAGAAACCCGACGGCCGCGCGCGGGCTGGCATGCCAGTGGCGCACTGAATCGGGGACAGGCAGAACTGCGGGCAGTCCCGCCAGTGGTTCACGCAAGATGCTTGAAAAGAAGCCAGACGCTGCCTTGTTCGGCGCACCCGGCCGGACGCAGATCGTTGGCAGCCGGATGCCGATCCCGTCAAAAAAGCCGCGCCGGGTGTAGTCGTCCAGCAATAGCTCACAGATCGCCTTTTGGGTGCCATAGCTGGTCAGAGGCGTCAGGAAATAGGTGTCGTCTATCACATCCGGCAATGGTGCGCCGAACACGGCGAGCGACGAGGTGAAGACCACGCGGGGGCAATAGCCATTGGCGTCGTGCTGATGGCGGATCGCGTCGAACAGGGCCCGCGTGCCATCGAGGTTGATGCGATAACCCCGGTCGAAATCAGCCTCGGCTTCACCCGATACGATGGCCGCTAGGTGAATGATCACATCCGGCTTTGCGGCCACGAGCTGCGCCGCGACGTCGGTATTCGCGAGATCCACCGCAAATCGGCGGACCGGCACTCCAAGGCCTTGCGGGACCTGTGGCTCCACCACATCGGCCAGGCTGAGGGCGACGACGCTGCGGTTGCCGAGCTTGCCGTCCACGGCGATCGATTGCGTCAGTTTGCGGCCGATCATACCTGCCGCACCAATGATCATCAGGTGCATTTGCGCCACTGTCTTTTTGTTACTGTCATGACGTCACGCGCTTTCGACGATCCTGAGAACGCCGTAGCCGGAGAGGGTTATTTCGGTTCCACCAGACTGAAGCTTATCCATGAATTTGGAGTCGGTGGCGGCTTCTACAAAACCCGACTCGTCTAGTACAGCAATCCGTCGTTTCGCCGGCTCGTTCCCGGGCGCAACATGGACCGCAGTCGGCTCTGGCTTTATGTTGCCAATCCACATTTCGAGCCTCCCGTCCTTTTCAACGGCGCAGCCGGTCAGTCCGCTTGCCGAGGCGAAAGGCAATTCACGGAGAGTCCCGCCTTGCAATCGCGACAAGCCGCGCAGGATGTGAAAAACTGGGTAGAGACCACCCTTGCCGTCGTACCACGGTTGGGGAAAGTCGGTGGGCACCGACACAACGCCGAATGGCCCGACAGGCGCACCCAAAGCCACTGCACTTGCCCCACCTATGGCAAAGTCAGCAAAGTAGCCAAGGTTCCAGACCGCACCCAGCAGCCCCCGCTGGCGCGGATCGTTCCAGTTCATCGCCTGGCGGATGTTTTGCGGATTGCTTTTGGCCGCGGCTCCATAGGGGTTGTCGCGGACGCCGATTGCCGAAGGCCCCACTGCCCAAGACGTTCCGGCAGTAACGGCCGAGACCGATGCGATGATGGCCCGGTGCGCCTCGTGCGTTTCCATGACGGACCGGTCATCGCCCGCATGCACCATGGGCGAGGTTGTAAAGCTGATCAGATCAAGCGTTGTTGCAGGCGGGCGTTTGCGGTTCAACTCTGTGAAGTAGCTGAACATGCCGCCGCCGATGCGCGCGTTAGGAAATGCCTTGCGGGTCGATGCGTAAAGCCGCGCGGCATCGGGTGCCGGGGGCCAGACGCTGCCCGGCAATGTGCATTTCAGGTCTGGTGCCGGTGACACCAACACCGTCCTGAAGGGATCGCCCATCGATCTGGCCAGATCGCCAAGCGCCGCGATTTCCGCCATCGCGGCATCGGTTTCCGTTGCGGCAATGACCGCCTCCAGCCACGGCTCTGCCGCGACAGCGCGGGCGACATCAAGTTGTGCCCTCAGGGTCGCTGCGTCGTGCCCTGAACGTGGATCATGGTGCAACATGAGGTAGGTCGCCCCAAGCGACCGGATCGTTGAAGCGTAGGCAACGGCCTGTGCTGTGTTTTCGGGCCGCAAGCCCAGGCCCAATGGCGGCACCAAGCCAATCGGCGCGCCCACCACCAGAGGCGCTTTCGTTTGCCCAGCCCTTGAAGGCACGACGCCGCGAATTTTCACCGTGACGGTCTGATCGACGACTTCGTCCGGTTCCAGGCGATATGGCCATGGCAAAGCAAGCGGACGCACATAGGTCTTATAGGAGGCGTCCGTCCAGTTGCGCTGGTCCTCCATCTCGTACGTATCGCCCTGCATAAGGGTCTCGACCGCAAGCCCTGTGGGCGTCGTATGCGCCAACATCCGCAAATCCGACATTGGCTGTGTCGGGTTAATAAGGTCGGGGAATTCCGATGCCACCACCCGGCCATCGGTATGCGTGATCTGTACGGGAGTGCCTGAAATCCCGTCGATGGGGTGCAGCACGACAAAGCCGGTGCGGTTGGTCAGAAAACCAGTCTGTGACGATCCACGCCCGGTAAAGATGAGCGTCCCGTCTTCCCTGCCTTCGATTCGCGCCGAATAGGAAAGGGATTGATCCGGGTCCGACGTGACGGCCGAAAACGTGACCAAGAACCTGTTATCGGTTTCCTCGATCTGCAAGTTCGAGATGACCGGGTTGTAGGTTCCCCAATCCTTGTCTCGAACGATGAACGAAATGGCGCGCAGCACTTCTGCCCCGTCAAAGCGGATGTAGCGCAGATTTCCTGCTTCAAGCTCTGCAGTCAGCTTTCCTGAGCGCAAAAGGCGCGGGGAGGGCACGGGTTCATCGGTACCAAAAAGGCGGATGGCGCGGGATGGGATGTTGGACATGATCGATCCTTTCACCGTTTGGAGGATTGCCAGCTGATCAGCCGTTCGATCAGCAGGGCGATGATGATGATCGACCCGATGGCGGAGCCTTGCCAGAACGGCGACACACCCATCAGATTGAGGCCGTTGCGGATCATCACCATGATCAGCACACCCATCAGCGTCCCGAAGATCGACCCCCGACCGCCGTAAAGACTGGCGCCGCCAATGACCACCGCCGCAATGGCGTCAAGCTCAAGCTGGTTTCCAGCCAATGGGTCGGCCGACATGATCTGGGCAAGCGAGAAGGTCACCGCGACGCTGGCCAGCGCGCCCGACACGACAAAGGGCAGGATCGAATAGAAGCGCGTATTCAGCCCGGCAGCGCGCGCAGCCAGCGCGTTGGAGCCGACGGCGTAGATTGTACGCCCGCCCTTGGTGTAGGTCAGATAGGCCCACGCTGCGAGGTACAGGCACAGCAGGAACAGCACGTTGGCCGGGATGCCCAAGAAGCTTGAGTAGACGATGTTGCCGAGATCTGCGGGCAGGCCGGAAATCGAGCGCTGACCCGACAGGATGTAGGACAGGCTGCGCCCAATCGCCATGATGCCAAGGGTGACGACGAAGGACGCAAGTCCGAAGACCGCCACCAATACGCCGGACACCAGCCCGATCCCGGCCCCGAACAGCACGGCAAGCAAGATCGCCACCGGGATCGCGAACTCCTTCAGCAGCAGTGCCAGCGCGATGCCGGTCAGCCCGAAGACTGCGCCAACCGAAAGATCGATCCCGCCCGTCAGGATGACGAACGTCATACCCACAGCCACGATGCCGACGACCACCGACTGGTCCAGAATGTTGAAAATATTGCGTTCTGTCAGGAAATGCGGGGACAGGAACGACAAGATGATCGCAAGCACGATGGCAAGGCCAAGCATCCGCACTTCGAGGCTGCGCAAAATCCCGGAGATCGGGCTTCGCTTTGGTGCTGACGAAATGTCTGCCATGTCAGGCCCTTTCTTCGGTGGAGTTAAGTTTGCAGATTTGGTCGGCGATTTCGGCAACAGGCGGCAACAGGGCACCCGTAGCGAGTGTCAGCCCGATCCATCCCAGATCATGACCTCGCCGATCTGTCATCTGTATCAGCAGCGTCGAGGTGCCGCTGTCGTCAGAAACAAACTTTGCGCCACGCGTCAGCAGCGCGCGGGGGATGGCCGTGTTCTCTGCACGCACCGCCTGACCTGGCGCCAGCCCGGTTTGCGGGCTTTCAGGAATGGTTTCAGCGGCCAAGCAGATGACCTCGGCCCCATCGATCAGCGCCCAAAAGGCGTGACCGGAATAGGCGGTACTCAGTCGCCGCAGCAAGGCCGTGTTGCGTGCCATCGACATACGCGGTGCCGCAAGCAAGGTCAGCTTTTCCGGCGACAGGACGCTGGCGGGCAGATCGGCAATGGTCAGGCCATCACTGACAACGACAACACGTTCACAGATGCCAAGCAGTTCTTCGAAGTCGGACGATATGACGATGACCGCCGTCCCGGTATCTGCGATTTCCTGCATGATTTCATAGATCGATGCGCGGGTGCCGATATCCACGCCCTTGGTCGGCTCATCCAGGATCAGCACGTCAGGCTCGGTCAGCAGCCAGCGCGCGATGATCACTTTTTGCTGCATTCCGCCCGAAAAGCTCAGCAGGCTGTTGTCCAGCCGGTCGGCAGGCAAACCAAGACGCGCCATCAGTTGTGCTACCCGCTCTGTGCGACGGCTAAAGCCACGGCCAAAGCCGCGATGCTGGCCCATCTGGGCCAGCATCAGGTTTTCGCGCACAGTCATATCAGGAATTATACTTTGTGCCCGCCGGTCCTCTGCCACCAGCGCAAGACCTGCGGCAACAGCGTCGACCGGTCGCCGCAATGTACGGGGCTGTCCCTTGACCAAAATCTCGCCCGACTGAAATGGACGCAGGCCAAAGATCGCCTCGACGGCTTCGGACCGCCCGGCACCTACCAGACCGCCAAGCCCGACGATCTCGCCCCGCCTGGCGAAAAAGGACATATCGCGGACCCAGGGTGCCGCTTTCAGGTGCCGCACCTCGAACACGATGTCTTGGGACGCAGTGGAGGTCGTCGGCAGACGGGACTTGTAGATGCGGCCCAAATCCTTGCCAACCATGTGGCGGATGATATCGCCCTGCGTAAGCGCGGAGGTCTCGACATCATCCACAACGCAGACCCCTTCACGCAGAATCGTAACCCGGTCGGTGATGGCGAACACCTCTTCCAGTCGGTGCGAGACAAAGACCAGCGCACGGCCATCATTACGCAGGCGCGACATGATCGCAAACAGCCGCTCTACTTCGGTCGTACTCAAAGACGCCGTGGGTTCATCGAAAATCACCAGCCGGGCATCCAGTGCCAGCGCCTTGGCGATCTCGACCAGCTGCCGCTGCGCTGCTGACAGATCACGGACCGGTGCCTCAAGCGGCAAGGCATGTTCATGCCCTAATTGCGCCAAAATCCCGTCGGCCTTTTCGCGCATCGTCCGGTATGAAAGCCGACCCGGTCGCGCAAGATCAGGCAGAAAGATGTTTTCAAGCACAGACATGTCTGGTGCGAGACTGGTTTCCTGCGCCACAAGGGCAATGCCGCTCTGCAGCGCATCCCGCGCGGACCTTGCAGTATATGGCTTGCCGTCAAAGGTGATCTCGCCCGCTGTCTTTTCGACTTGCCCTGAAATGATGCGCGAGAGTGTCGATTTCCCCGCGCCGTTTGCCCCGAGCAGACCGCAGACCTCTCCCGGTCGCAAGTCGATGCGTGCATCCGACAATGCCCGCGTACTGCCAAACGTCTTGATGACGCTGCGTGCGCTCAGAATCGGCGCTGCCCGCGAGGACGGGGAAGAAGGGGCCATAAGACAGTGCTCCATGGCAGGGTCAGGCCGCACAGACACAGGGGCGGCCCCAGTAAAGGACCGCCCCGCAGCGCATAATCAAGCCTTACTGCATTTCGTTCGCAAACACTGTTTCCCTGATCGTCGGCAGCATTTCTTCGATGTTCGTGCTGGTCACAATCAGGATCGGCACGATGATTTCCCGCTCAGGTGTCTGGCCGGACAGATGCGCCAGCATTGCTTCAGCGGATTTCTGACCCATCAGGTAGGGCTGCTGCATGCCCGAGACGACAAGTTCGCCGGACTGCAGCAATGGCACGAATTCGGGAATGCCGTCAAAGGCCGCGACCAAGATATCGTCGGTCATCCGCGCGGCCTTGATCGCCTGTATGGCACCAAGCGTCGGACCATCCGTCTGGATGAAAATCGCCGACATTTCGGGATTTGCCGTCAGCATATCCTGGGTGAACTTGAACGTCTCGTCTGCCGTATAAGTCTGCATCTGCTGCAGACCGGCGTCCCCGGTAATGCCCGCTGCGGTCAATGCGTCCCTGAAGCCATTGGTCCGGGCTTGGCCGTTCAATCGTGCCTGCGAGATGCCAACGATGCCAACGGTGCCCTCGGTCTTGCCTGCCGCCTCCATCGCTGCCGCAAGCGCCACGCCGACGCCGTTCGCACCATCATAGTTGTTTGAGCCGATCAACGACACATATTCGCCGCTGTCTGTTCCGATGTCGGCGATAACCACAGGTACTCCAGCCGCTTGCGCGAGTGCCAGGATCGCGGGGGCCGTCGAACTGTCGGTGGGCGACAGCACGATCCCTGCAACACCGCGCGCGATGGAATCCTGCGCGTTCTGCAACTGCGTCTGCGGATCGTTTGCGGAATCCAGTGCGGCGAATGTGTAGCCGCCCTCGATTGCGACACTTTTCACGCCTTCGGACACGTAGCGCCAGAACGCCAGGTCGAGCCCGGGTGTGATGTAGACAATTTCCTTGGTTTGCGCCTGCGCCGCAGGAACTGAAACAGCCAGCGACATAGCCACACCAGCCATAGCCAGTGACAGCAGACTTCTTCTTTTCATAATGTGCCCTCCCATTGCAGGCGCGCGAAAATGCGGCCGCTCCCTTACGTTACTTGTTCGCGGTTGCCGTCAAGAAATCCCGCGTTGTTAGGTAGATGCGCATCTCGTGATGGCCAAAGGCAGCAGCAGCGGCGTCGCTATCTCGCTGTTCCAGGGCCTCGATGATCACGCGGTGGTCCGAAATGCTGGCTGCGATTGACCCGGGTCGCGCGACGATCCGGCGGCGGTGCTCTAGCAGATAATTGTAAAGATCGATCGCGATATCGGCCAGCAGCAGGTTCCCGCAGGACCTATAAACCAGCGTGTGGAACTCGCGGTCACACAGCAAGAACCGCACCGGATCGTTGACGCATTCCTCCTGCGCATCTAGCGACTTACGCAGAAGTTGCAGGGTGTGCGCAGAAATCTCACGCGCCGCTTCGGCCACCACTCTGCGCTCGATCAATAGCCGCGCCGCATGCACGGATTCCAAGTCATAGTTTGCAACGGCGCGGTGCCCTGGCACTTGTACCGCCATTGCGCCGAGGTCGGACTTGGAGACTGTGGTACGTGCGCCCTGCGACACTTGCACAATGCCGTGGGACGCCAGAATCTGAATGGCACCGCGCACTGTTTCACGGCTTACTGACAGCGTTGCTGCAATCTCGCGCTCGCCGGGAAGGTCATCGCCTACGGACAGGACCCCAGACCCGATCAAGGCGGCGAGCTTTTCCGCAATGACCTCGCGCATGGTTCGGCGCGACACATCGCCGATCAACGCGGCCGTAGCCTCGACGCCTTGATCTTTGGTCAACATCTTTCCCCCAACAGCACCGCTGGCCTGACAAGTAGGACAGTAGAAATGCTTACGGAGCAAAGCAAGTTTTTTCTTGCGACGCTACCCCACCGAGCGCCGTTTAAAGTAATATATTTATTACAGTGACTTATGACTTAAATTTGGCACGGCCCCGTCAGCTCGCCAGGAGCGTCCCCAAGCTTCACTTGACTCAAATTCAGACCAGTTGTCTAAATAGGTCTGTTTTGCAGTCCAGTGTGGCGCTACCTGATGTTCCGTTGCGGCCGCGAAGGCCAACATGTTAATTTCCACGCAAAACTGACCAGGGATTGGAGTGAACCCCTCGGCCTGGACCACAGGGCCTGAAGATCTGACACGCTTCGCGCGTCGTGGTCAAAACGGGCTCGGAGCCGTCGTGCGGCGGCGCAGCACTCTACTCGGGGCCAATTCCGACATGCCCGGCCCAGAGCAGACCTTCATGCCGCATGCAGCGAAGGTCTGAAGCAGCCCGGAGCCGCCTTTCGTTGTCGCGTTTGCGGCTCTTCCAGAAGTGCACTTTGGACCTCGCTTGAAGCTGGAGACCTGTCGGCCATTGCATGGCATCATCCACTCCAAATGAAAACCCTGCCCCCGGCGAGCAGCGCGGGGCGAGGTGTAGCGCGTCCGGGAGTGGTTATCGCGTCAGAACTTCATATCGAAGCTCAGGTCAATGTGCCAATATCGGTCAGCAACCATCTCGTTGCGATGCGATAGACCAAAAGAAAACAACGGATGCATTAATAACATGCGCATAACGCGACCGGAGTCCGTAAACCGAGATTGCTCAAATCCTGCGCACCAGGCCTTCGGCAAAGACAATGCAGGCTGTCCAGGCCCCTAGAAATGCGATGTCAGAGGTAAGGCCCGTCGGAGGTGCTCCCGTGATCAGGTAAATGGGGAAAAACACCATCGTCACGGCCGTGGCCCCTATCCCAATTGCATAGGCGCGGATCATCCAGTTGCGGTGGCGGGTAAAGTCCCGCTTGTGAATGGCCTGCATCGCAAGGACCAAAGCCACGCCTAACGCGATCCCGAACAGCAACCTGCCGCTGTTCATGGCCACCGAATACGTGTCGGGAAAGTGCCAAAGCAGACTTAGCGAACTCAGCGAGATCATCGCCCCCGCTGCCACAAACATGCGCCCCATAACGCGGTGCAAAAGCCCATATTTGCGCGACAGAACACGACCAAATTGGATGGGACCAAGGATACCAAACGTGGCGCCGCCCAGCACATGCATGAAATGCCAGACGGAGGCGGCGCTGAGGCGCTGGCTGTCCTCGGGCAGGGCACCCAGCGGGATTTGTACCACTTGCACCAACGCCAAAACGATCGTGAGTAGAGTACCAAAGAACAATGCAGCAGGCACGACAACGGGTTTCGTGAAAAAACGAGTCATTGTAATAATCCTTGTTTACAGTGCCTTACGGCTCATAAGTGAATACTCCGCTCAGCGACTTACCAAAGACCTCTGCGATCTGAAACGCGAGCGCCAGCGCGGGAGAGGACTTTGCATTCTTAATCGCAATGATCGTCTGTCGGGTGAAAGCGTGTTCTGCATGGCCGAAATCCTTGAGTGTGAAAGAGGATCGCCAAGGAGATCCTGATACTATACTTACATTGTAAGCTGTAGCATCGCCGATATAACTTACGCTGTAAGTATGTCAATCCAAATCGCGGACATGACACCATGAAGACGTCCGACCCATCCCGGAGACCCGGCCTGACCCGCGCCCGGATTACTGAAACGGCGCTCGCGCTGGCCGATGCACACGGCGTGGAAAGCCTGAGCATGCGTGCTCTGGCCGGGGAGTTGGGAGTGGAGGCGATGTCGCTCTACAACCACATCCGCAACAAGGATGACCTCCTGGACGCGGTGGTCGATACAGTGGTGGGGCGCATCGACCTGCCGAGCACAGACAACAACTGGCAAGACGAGATGCGACGCCGCGCGCACGCGATGCGCATGGTGTTTCTTGCGCACCCCTGGGCTCCGCCGCTGATCGTGGGACGGATCAATGTGGGGCCGAACATGCTGGCGCTCATCGACGCCACGCTGGGCTGCCTGCGCGCGGCCGGGTTCAGCTACGTGCGGGCCGATCACGCGATGAACGCGCTCGACAGTCTGATCTACGGCTTCCACCTGCTGGAACGCAGTATGCCCGTGCAGCCCGAGAACTATGCCGAGGCGGCACGCACCTATCTCCCCTCGATCGATGCGGATCGCTATCCGCACTTTTGCGCCCTAGGCCGGTTGGTGGCCGAGGGCTCCTATGACGGGGTAAACCATATGGCGTTCGGGCTGGACCTGCTGTTGGAGGCACTTGAAGCGCACCGCCAGGGATGACCACTGCGCTTTTGGTAGACAAGTAAAGGTTCTGCACGGCCCTGTGCGGTCATTCGAAGGACGACCGTCGCTGCGATGCGGCTTTCCCATTGCGGGCGTTGGCGTCTACCAACCTGGCGCAGTGTCGCTTGGCAAAGGCGGGCACTCACTGTCGTCGCAGCCAAGACTGCCCGACAATGCCGCTGATGCGATGACGGCGACGTCGTTCTGCCGACCGACTTTTCGTCAGTCGCCGCCTTAGCGCAGGCAAGGCTTGCAACGCCCCCCCACTGCGTGTCACCTGAAGCCGACACTGATCAGGACAAAGCCCCGATGCCCCCCAGATATGCCCAGCGGATGGCCAAGGTTCGGCCATCGGCAATCGGTGAATTGTTGGCGCTTGGGGCCGATCCGTCGATCATTTCTTTCGGCGGCGGCTATCCCGACGCGACCCTGTTTCCAACTGATCAGCTGGACGCGATTTTCCACGACATCATCCGGGCGCCCGATGGTGCCGCGATGCAATATGCGCCCTCGAACGGGCTGCCGCACCTGCGTGACCAGATCGCCCGACTGATGACTGCAGATGGCATGTCCTGCACCGGCGATGACGTGCTGATCCTGCAAGGCTCGCAGCAGGGGCTGGACTTTGCCGCCCGGATGCTGATCGACCCGGACGACGTGATCATCACCGAGGACCCCACCTTTCTGGGCGCGCTGATCGCTTTCGCGCCCAGCCAGCCCCGATATGCCGTTGTTCCCATTGACAGGGACGGGATGCAGACCGAGCACCTTTCATCGATCCTTGATGCCAATCCACGGGCCCGGATGATTTATACGGTGCCTGATTTCCAGAACCCGACGGGCGTCACCCTGTCGCTCGCACGCCGCAAGCAGCTGATCGCGCTTGCAAACCAGCATGACCTGATCGTGCTGGAAGATACGCCTTACCGCCACATCCGGTTTTCCGGCCAGAACCTGCCCACCCTCAAGTCTTTGGACACAGAGGGGCGGGTGATCCACCTTGGCAGCTTTTCCAAGGTGCTCGTCCCCGGCCTGCGCATCGGCTGGGCGGTCGCCGCGCCTGACCTTTTGGCACGCATGGGCCAGCTCAAGGTCGCCGCCGACACGCAGACCTCCACGCTCAACATGGCGGCCGCAAGCCTGTTTCTGGACCGCCACGACCTCGCGGCGCATATCGCAATGTTGCAGTCCGCCTATGCCCGCAAGAAGGAAGCGATGCTGAGCGCCATGCGCCAGCATTTCCCACAAGAGTTCACATTTACCGATCCCCAAGGGGGGCTTTTCACCTGGGTCACATTCCCCGAGGGCTTTGATGCCACCGCCTTCATGCGCGATGTGGCCTTGCCGCAGGCCCGCGTGGCCTATGTGCCGGGGACGACCTTCTTTCCGCTGACGCCGCAGCTCAATCATGCCCGCCTGAATTTCTCTGCCCGGTCCTTCGAAGATATCCAGACCGGGATCGCGGCCTTAGGCAAAGCCTTGCACGCCTATCCTTTTCCCTGAACCGGAGGCAACATGCCCGTCACCCTTCACACCCCTCCTGCCTCTGACCTGACCCCCGCCGAAATCGCCCGCTGGGCCACCGTTCCGGTCGCAATTGCTGTTGATCTGGGCCGGGATGCGGGTCAGATCGACCCTGCTATCCGCCCGCTGCGCCCCGCAGGGCTGCAACCCCGGCTGTTCGGTCAGGCGGTTACCGTGCGCTGCGAGGCGCCTGACTTCGGTGCGGTGCTGCACGCCCTCGACGTGATCCAGCAGGGTCAGGTTCTGGTCATCGACGCCGCCGGCCACCGCGATGCGGCCATGATCGGCGACATTCTGTCGGGCCACCTGCGCAACAGGGGCATCGCGGGCGTGGTCTGCGATGGGGCGGTGCGCGATACCGGCACGCTCGGCGGTTGGGACGATTTTGCGGTGTTTTCACGATGGATCACGCCCCGCGGCCCGACCGGAGCCGAGCGGGGTGCGGTCAACCTGCCCGTGGTGATCGGCGGCTGCCTTGTCTCGCCGGGCGATCTGGTGATCGGCGATGACGACGGCCTTGTGTCCCTGAGGCCCCAGGTCGTCAGAACCCGGATCGCTGATGCCGAAGCCAAACTTGGTCGTGAAACCGACTGGATCAGCGCGCTTGCCACTGGCAAATCGGCGTCAGACGTCTTTGGTCTTGCACCGCCAGTCCGAGCTGGAGGTTAACGGCAAACCTCGCCTTCGGCCCGCAGCCCACGATCTCCCGTACGCGGCTGTCCACGTCGAGGGCCTCGCAGGCAAGGGTGCTTCGGCTACCGCAGTAAAAAGCTTCAGCGCGTTGGGCGTGTGCCCTGCAAGCAGCAGCTCACAGCGCGGAACCAATTCAACCGTCACCTTGTGGTGGCTGGCCGGCGTGCCTCGACTGCGCATTTCGCCACCGCAATTGAGGCAGTCTCTGCCGGACCACCCGCCTCTCAGGTAACAGTCGAAGGTTACTCGAGGGCGGCCCTGAGCCGCCGTTCAGCGGTGACTGGTTGCTGCAATGCGACACGCATCTGGCGGACATTGGGATACTCCGGAATGTTGCAGCGCGCTCTTTCCAAACTGGTTGTCTGTGGGCGCCTTTGCCGATCCGACGCGGCAGCTACTGCGGAAGAAATTCGCAACTCTCTGATATCGCTAAGGCAAATGCGCGCATTCGTCGGTTCATTATCCGGTTTTGGGCATGAACCAGTCTTATGCGCCATTGGGAAAATTCGATCTCGGGCATCACATGCAGCAACTCTCCTGCCGCATGCGCCTCGGCTGCGACGAAATCGGGCAGGCGCGCGATGCCAAGCCCGTTGCGCGTTGCCTCCAGCAGGATGAACCCGGTGTTCGAGTTGAGGGCGGGTTGAAATTCGACCGACTGTCTGCCGCCGGCGGTCAGAAACTCCCATGTCGCGCGCCTTGCGCTGCCATAATGCAAGAGTGGAAATCGCCTCAGGTCTTCAACGCTTTCTGGCAGGCCACGCGTCATTGCGAAATTCGGGCTGGCATAAAGGCGGTGCCGCGTCTCACCGAGCCTTTGCTCGACAAGATCGGGTTCGATGTTTTCCGAGATTCGAATGGCAAGATCGTAGTTCTCGCGCTCCAGATCGACCTGCCGGTCATCGAAATCCACGGTCAACTGAATCTCGGGATGAGTTTCGACAAAGCTGATCAGGGTCGGGCCGAGGAACGCCAGACCAAACTCGCGCGGTACCGAAACTGAAAGCGGACCAGCCAGGGAATGCCTTGTCTGGGTGAAGTCCGTTTCGATGTCATGCGCCTCGCCCAGAAGCCGAAGCGCGCGCTGATACAGTTCCCGCCCCGCAGCCGTGATCTTCCACATGCCGGGCCTGCGGTCGATCAGTTGTGTCCCATAGCGATCCTCCATCAGCTTGATGCGGCGGCTGACAGCGGATTTGGCAATGTTCTTTGACGCGGCAGCGCGGGCAATCCCGTTGCAGTTCACAACGTCCACAAAGGTCTGCAGGTCTTCGATCTGTCCCATGCAATGTTCTCCAGACTAGGTGTTTGATCCCGGAGTTTGATGGTGCAGTCTTTTCCTTGGAATGGAAGGAGGCACTATGGGACAAATTCTTCACGGCAGCGCCACGACGACTGAGGCAATCCGTCGAGCAATACAAAATAGTGAAGCGAGCCTG
>JANOMH010000086.1:0-1726 GCA_031420215.1 Rhodobacterales bacterium
CAGATTGAGGCCGCACATATGCTGGCCCCTGTGCCGGTTGCGACCGCATTGGGCGTGGGCGGGGTGGCCACGCGGATTGACGCGCTGTCGGTGTTGTCGGTCAATGGCACGATGATCGGGGTGTCGAACGGTTTGGCTGAACGGTTGCGCGGGCTGGGCTATGCCTTTGATTTCGCTGATGCCACGGTTGCGGGCAAAGCGTTGATTGCCGCCGCCGCCGGACTCTTGCGCATCGGCGTGCCGTTTCCGTTTTCCATGCATGCCGAACTGATTCACTATTGGCTGGCGGCCTTGGGCCAACCCGCGCCGGGGATCAGCATCCACACTGTGCCACCGCCTTTGATGGCGCAGGCCCTTGCGGCGGGCGAGATTGACGGATTTTGCGTCGGTGAACCCTGGGGGTCGGTCGCCGTGGAAACCGGCGTTGGGGCATTGCTGTTACCCGGCAGCGCGATATGGGCCTTTGCGCCCGAAAAAGTGCTGGCCGTCCGCACCGACTGGGCCGCCGCACAGCCTAACCTGACCGCCCGGCTGATCCGATCCGTATGGCGGGCCGGGCGCTGGCTGGATGATGCAGGCAATCACATCACCGGCGCCGAGATTTTGGCCCGCCCCGCCTATCTGGACGTTGCCGCCGAAATCATCGAACGGGCGTTAACGGGCCGGTTTGTAGTTTCGGACCGGGGCGAGGAACGGCAGGCCGAACCGTTCATCGCGTTTCACCATGGGGCGGCCGGGTTCCCGTGGCGGTCACAGGCGGCATGGATAGGGACGCAACTGGCCGGGCGGCTAGGGCTTGATCCTGACACAGCCGCCACCGCGGCCCGGGCGGTGTTCCGGTCAGATCTGTATCGCCAGGCATTGCGCGGCGCTGGTGCCGATTTGCCCGGTGCATCGGAAAAGGCCGAAGGTGCGGTAAGCGGTCGTTTGGCGGTTGCCTCTGAATCAGGCAAACTGTTTTTGCGCCCGGATCGTTTTTTTGATGGCCGGGTTTTTGACCCTTTGTCTGCCAGACGCTGAAAAACCGGGCAGTTGCGGCATTCAATTGCTGCATAGCAGCATTTTGGCTCTGACTTTCTTGAAAAGGCATTGGCATCGACCGGATCGCATGCGTTCGTGTGTCTACAAGGCGGCAATGGCGTCGTCTTTCTGGAATTCGCCCAAAGTCTGGGCATCAACCGAGCAGAGCCGCTCGACCTCTTGCGAAACCCGCAAGGCTGGTCAGCGGCTTTTTTTGTTTCCCGCCCTTTGAAAAAGGGGCCCCGTTCCAAAGGACTTGCCTGATGAACCGCATTCTTGCCGCCCTGCTTGGCACTTCTCTGTTGGCTGGCCCGGCCTTTGCCGAGCCCCTTGATCTGGAGGTTGATGAGCTGAAATTCGGCTTTATCAAACTGACCGACATGGCCCCTTTGGCTGTGGCCTATGAGCAGGGCTATTTCCTGGACGAAGGGCTGTTTGTCACGCTCGAGGCGCAGGCAAACTGGAAAGTCCTGTTGGACGGTGTGATCGACGGCACCCTTGACGGGGCACATATGCTGGCGGGCCAGCCATTGGCCGCCACCATCGGCTACGGCACCTCTGCCCATATTGTCACCCCGTTTTCGATGGACCTGAACGGCAACGCGATCACCATGTCGAACGAGGTTTGGGACCTGATGAAGCCCGGCGTGCCGGTGGACGCAGCCGGACTGCCGGTACATCCGATTTCCGCCAGCACCCTGACCCC
>JANOMH010000087.1:0-4760 GCA_031420215.1 Rhodobacterales bacterium
GGCCTTCTTTTGATCGGTCGTTGTATCGAAATCCGACTGAAATGTGTCGAGAAACGGCTTCTTCCCAGCCTTGGGTCAGGGAATTCAAACCCTTAGTGTATTGTAAATCAAAACTTTCCGATGAAATGGTGGGCGACCCGCCCACCGTGTTCACGAAAGGATCAACAGGTTAGGAGAAGGCATTCCGGCATTCCACCAATTTTCCACCAAATTAGGACGCCACCAATTCCTTGAGGTCGCGCAAGGGCTCGAACTTCCCGCCGTTCTCCGCAGCTTGCACGACGGAGAACCCGCCCATCCGCTGCCGCTTTGCAAGCGTCAGATCGAGCAACTCGACTCCCACGCCGCCGCCGCGCTTCCCCAACAGCACCACGCCAAGGACACGAGCGTCTCCGACCGGCTCCGGGATAATAAAGGCTGTTGGCCCGGTATCCGACTGGGGGGCCAGCGCCATGAGGTTAAACTGCTTTCCCGCGAGATTGACCTGCATTGTCGAACCGTCTTTCGCGAACGCAACCCGCCCGCCGCTCATCTCTATGAGCCCTGCGGCGACTAGAGTCGCGCCGCGCGCTTGGGCGGCGCTCTCCTCCACGGGTCTGGTTGTCGCCATGTCCGGCATGTGGCCCATTGAGAGCCAGCGATCATCGACTTCTAAGACTTGGGCGATCTTCCGGATCGTGTCTTCCCGGGGGCGGCTCATCCCATGCGCCCACTTGTGGACAGCGTTCACACTGACCTTTAGCCCGGTTCTCGCCTTGAGGTCCTGCATGAGCCAAGTCAGTCTGCCGTAGCTTTCCGTGGGTGCGCGGGGTGATCTTAAGATCGCAAGGTCCAGCCGGATTGCGAACTCTTTCGTCGTTTCCTGTGCCATTTTCTCGCAACCTTTGCTTTCCAGTAAAACTTAATTTTTCACTTATAGGTTGATTTATATTGTAAGTCAAAGAGTTTCTATTGTTTCCGTGGAACATGGTTGGGGGCCTACAACCAAAGTGCGCTGATTGCTGGCAAAACGGTAGGCGAGCCTAAACACCTTCGCGCCGGTTACCGCGACCTCAAGATACAGCCCGCCGCCGTCAGGTTTCCGGTACAAGCTGTCGCGCGGTTTGAGCGCCTTGATGCTGGAATCAGAGAGGGTCATGCGTCGGCCCCTACGCTGATTTGCTGGATTCCAGCAAGCACAGGCAAAAAGTGCTGGAATCGTCCATCAATTTTCCAGCATTTTGACTGCGTATCCCCGTGTATCGTTGTGTCTCGTTGCGGAGTCTTTTGTTTCCCCAAAGGTCTAAGTATCTGTTTTTTTTCGCATCGTTGCAGGGGGGCTTGGTGGGCGACCCTGGAATCGAACCAGGCGTGGGTTTCCCCGGCGGAGTTACAGTCCACTGCCGCACCTTGCAGCTCGTCGCCCAACTGGCATCCGGGATCGGCAGGATGCGAGGCTGCTGATAGTCGGGCCGACAAAAGCCGTCAACCGGAAAATCTGCGGGCATGACCGGGGGACTTGCGCTTGGGGGCAGGGCCGCGCATTGAAGGTTGGAACAAAGCCGGGGATGCCAGATGAAAAAGCCAAGTTGGGTGATCGAAAAGGAACAGGCCCGCCGGGCCGCGGCGGCAGAAACCGTTTGGCTGTTTGGCTTGCATGCGGTGCGCGATGCGCTGCTGAACCCGGCCCGCAAACGGCTGCGGCTGGTGTTAACGCAGAATGCGGCGGATAAACTGGCCGATGCAGTCGCCGCCAGCGGGATGCTGCCCGAGATTTCCGACCCCCGCCGCTTTGCTGCCCCGATTGATGAGGGGTCGGTGCATCAGGGCGCTGCCCTTGAAGTCAAGCCGCTGGACTGGGGCTCGTTGGCCGATATCGCACTGGGCGAGGGGCCAATGCCGCCCCGGATCGTGTTGCTTGACCGGGTCACCGATCCGCATAATGTCGGAGCGATCCTGCGCAGTGCTGAGGTGTTCGGTGCAAGGGCCGTGGTCGGCGTGCAGCGCCATTCCGCCCCCGAAACCGGCGCTTTGGCCAAAACCGCCAGTGGGGCGCTGGAACGCCAACCCTATCTGCGGGTCCGCAATCTGGCCGATGCGATGGAAGAGCTGAAAGCCATGGGATTTCTGATCCTTGGGCTGGATGGCGCGGCCGACCTGTCCATTGAGGCCGCCGTCGAAGGCCGCAGGGACCGGCCGGTGGCCCTGGTCATGGGCTCTGAAGGCGACGGGTTACGTGACAAGACCCGCGAGACTTGCGACGTGCTGGTGCGCATTGCCGCAGCAGGTGGCTTTGGGTCGTTGAACGTGTCTAATGCCGCAGCAGTGGCGCTGTATGCCGCCAGAGGTGCGGCTTTGGACTGAAGGCCATCCGAGATGCAGGCCGGCGGAGCAACCGCGCCTGCGGCGACGCCCGCCCGCCCGACCCGCTTCAGCCCAGACCGGAGGATGACGCCGGGCACAGGTTTAGTCACGCCTTGGCGAGGTGGGTTTCTTTTTGCGCCGCAAAAGCGCAGATTGACCCATGCCAAACTGCACTTGCCCCGGGGGGGTCCGTCTATGCCTGTCCATCGTTTCACCCGCCGCGCCACACTTGGCTGTTTGACCGCTCTGCCCTGGCTCGGGCCTGGCCCGGCATGGGCGGCCTCGCCCGAGGTGTTTGCCGAAAACGGGCTGGCGATCGGTGGCACTGACCCTGTTGCCTATTTTCAGCAGGCCCGTGCCGTTGCCGGCGTGCCGATCCATGCCTTGATGTGGCGGAGTGCGACCTGGACATTCGCGTCGGCTGCAACCCGTGATGCGTTCGAGATGAACCCGGTGGCCTTTGCCCCGCAATTTGGCGGCTATTGCGCCCATGCACTGGCCCGGGGTGAATTGTCCCCGACCCTGCCCGAGGCCTGGGCGATCTACGAGGGCCGGTTGTATCTGACCCATAATCTGGCCGCGCGCACGGCCTGGGCTGCGGATCCCGGTGGTCAGATCGCCCTGGCCACAGGTCATTGGCCCGCGATCCTGAGTTCGTGACAACTGATCACATTCTGCTGACGGGCCCTTGGTGGAACCATTTATCACTCCCATCTGTTTCAGACAAAGCGCGGGTCTGGAACATTCGCGCTTTCCTAACACTGTCCCTCGTTCCATACCTTGCGCCCAGAGCCCCCTCTGGGCGCTTTTTTGTGGGGAGTTTGATGACCTATCCTGATCCGCTGCTGCGCGCGATTCTGACCCGCACCCAGACCATTGCGATGGTGGGGATCTCTGCCAACCCTTTGCGCCCGAGCTACTTCGTCGCCCGCTATCTGGGTCTGCGCGGTTTTCGCGTGATTGGCGTCAATCCGGGGTTGGCCGGGCAGATGCTGTTTGGCCAAAAGGTCTATGCCAGTTTGGCCGAGGTTCCGGATGCCGTGGATATGGTCGATATTTTTCGGCAATCGGACGCCGTGCCGGGGATTGTGACCGAGGCTTTGGCCCGTTGGCCTGATTTGCAGACAATCTGGATGCAGATCGGGGTGATGCACCCGCAGGCAGCGGCGGTGGCCGAGGCGCGGGGCGTGACGGTGATCCAGAATCTCTGCCCCAAACAGGAATATCAGCGTCTGTTTGGCGAGTTGCGCAAAGGTGGATTTGCGACCGGGATCATTTCGTCAAAACTGTAGGGGGCGCTGCCCCCGCTGCGCCCCCCCGGGATATTTGGGGCCAAAAGAAGCGGGAGGGTCAGGGGCGTGACGCTTTTTCTTGCAGCCCGGACCGGGTTTCGCGCCGGCTGAGTTCGGCCTCGATGTCGGTCAGGGTAATGTCCCGGGCGGCGCACATCACCAGCAGGTGATACAGCACATCGGCGGCCTCGGCGGTCAGTTGGGCCTTGTCACCTCTGACCGCTTCGATGATCGCTTCGACCGCCTCTTCGCCGAATTTCCGGGCGCAATGTTCTGGCCCTTTGGACAAAAGCCTTGCCGTCCATGAGGATTCGGGATCGGCGGTTTTGCGCGCGGCGATGGTGTTTGCCAGTGTGGACAGCGTCATGAGAGCCTCATCTGGATGCCGGCGGCGGCCATGTGGGCTTTGGCCTGACCAATGGAAAACGTGCCGAAGTGAAAGATCGAAGCGGCCAGCACGGCGCTGGCATGGCCCTGGGTCACCCCATCGACCAGATGGTCCAGTGTGCCGACCCCGCCTGAGGCAATCACCGGGATGGAGACCGCATCGGCAACGGCGCGGGTCAGGGGCAGGTTGAACCCGGCCCGTGTCCCATCCCGGTCCATCGACGTCAGCAGAATCTCGCCCGCCCCCTTTGCAGCGACCGTCCGGGCGAATTCCACCGCGTCGATCCCGGTTGCCCGCCGCCCGCCATGGGTAAAAATCTCCCATTTGCCGGGGCTGACGGTTTTGGCATCGATCGCCACGACGATGCACTGCGACCCGAACCGTTGGGCGGCTTCTGCCACCACATCGGGGTTGGCCACGGCGGCAGAGTTGAAGCTGACCTTGTCTGCGCCGGCCAACAGCAGGGCGCGCACATCATGATGCGTCCGCACCCCGCCACCCACCGTCAGCGGCATGAAGCAGGCCTCGGCCGTCCGGGTGACCAGATCATACATCGTGCCCCGGTTTTCATGGGTGGCGTTGATGTCCAGAAAACACAGCTCATCTGCCCCCGCCGCGTCATAGGCTTTGGCCGCATCGACCGGGTCGCCTGCATCGATCAGGTCGACAAAGTTGACGCCCTTGACCACCCGCCCGTCGGCGACATCAAGGCAGGGGATGATCCGGGTTTTCAGCAT